>CAYIRS010000012.1:0-1368 GCA_964365895.1 uncultured Gammaproteobacteria bacterium | reverse complement strand
AAATATTTTTGAATTATTTTTTAACTATAAAAAAATTAAAGGAGCGGGAGAGGGGAGTAAAAATGATAAATTACAGCGATTGCCTTTTTTCAGAAAATTGATAATTAAAATTGTTGCTAAAATAGGAAGTGGGTTTCATTTCTACGGTTCGGTTGTCGGTTATTTTAAATATAAAAAATAAAAGTGCCTTATATGTCAACCGTAAAAATCAGCATCATCATCCCAATTTATAATCATGCCCACGTCATTGAGAAATGCTTAAAAAGCATTTTTGCGCAAACTCTCAAGGACTTTGAGGTAATTGTGGTTGATGACGGCTCGACTGATAATTTATTATCAGTGATGAGGCCATGGCTGGCAAAAATAAAATTTTTTAATCGGCAAAATTCAGGCGCGCCTTCGGCCAGAAATTTCGGCTTTGAGCAGAGTATTGGCGAATATCTGCTTTTCTGCGACGCGGACGTGATAATGAAGCCGGATATGTTAGAAAAGATGTATGATAAACTGCAAGCCGATTGGTCGGCGGCTTATGTTTATTCTTCTTTTAAATTTGGCTGGAAAACATTCAAGCTTTGGCCTTTTGATGAAAAAAAATTGAAAAATATTCCCTATATCCACACTACCTCTCTGCTTAGAAGAGAGTGTTTTCCCGGCTTTGACGAAGGCCTTAAAAGATTTCAGGACTGGGATCTATGGCTCACTTTATGGGAGCGGGGCCGGCGTGGCGTGTGGCTTAATGAGATTTTATTTCACATTGCCGCCGGCGGCACCATGAGCAAATGGCGGCCCAAAATGATTATCGGCCTCCCCCTTAAATTGAGAGAAATTACAAGATATAAAACGGCAAAAAAAATTATTCAGGATAAGCACCATATTAAATAATTAGCTTGTAGCTTGTAGGTTGTAGAAAATACAAAAGAGAATAGTTTATCACCTACAAGCTACAACCTACTACCTACAACCTAATTATAATTAATACCAATGAAAATTTCCATTATCATAATCTCTTGGCAGGTCAAAAAATTATTAAGAAAATGTTTGAACTCAATTTATAGAAATCAAGGTGATTTGTCTTTGGAAATTTTTGTGGTTGATAATGCTTCAGCCGACGGTTCGGTGGAAATGCTCAAAAATGAATTTTCCTGGGTCAGGCCCATGGCTAATGAAAAAAATTTGGGCTTTGCCCGCGCCAATAATCAGGCCATTAAGCTGGCAACGGGGGATTATATCCTGTTGTTAAATCCTGACACGGAATTATTGCCCGGCGCCTTAGGCGGGTGCCTTGAATTTATGGCGTCAAGCAAAGATTGCGGCATTATGGGTGGCCAAATATTAAATCCTGACGGAACGATTCAGCCGTCCGTAAGA
>CAYIRS010000011.1:7290-10648 GCA_964365895.1 uncultured Gammaproteobacteria bacterium | reverse complement strand
AAACCAATAATTTATTATTTCTTTGGCGATGGGCGCGGCGGTTGAACTCCCCTCCCCGCCCTCTTCCACCAGAACCGTAATGGAAAATGTGGGATTATTAAATGGCGCGAAGCCGTTAAACCAGGCGTGGTTGGGCTTGGCGCTATTCCATTGGGCCGTGCCCGTCTTGCCGGCCACGGCTACGGGCAAATCATTCAGACCGCGCGCCGAACCATAAATTACGGCCTGCCTCATGCCTTGGCGCACCACTTCAATATTTTTTGGGTCAACCATGTCTTTTCTAATTATTTCAATGGGCATTAATTTCTGGCTCCGGTCCGGCTCGCCTCGATTCGGCGAAGCGGGCAGAATTTCGGCCTTGACCAAATGAGGCCGATAAATAATCCCGCCATTGGCAATGGTGGAATTATAGCTATTGACCTGAAGCGGGGTAACCAATAAATCGCCTTGGCCGATTGATAAATGATAGGTGTCGCCGATATACCACGGCTCTTTTTTTTCTTTTTCTTTCCAGTCCTTTGAAGGAATAAAACCGGCGCGCTCGCCCGGCAGGTCAATGCCTAATTTACTGCCCAAACCGAACAGTCGCATATATTTTGTCAACCGTTCAACGCCCAAGCCCTGAAAATCGCCATAACCCCCGCCAATATAATAAAAAAAGGTGTTGATTGACCAAGCGAGCGCCTGATAAACATTGGTAAGGCCGTGGCCGCCGGCTTGCCAATCGGGGAAAAACCATTTATCCACCCTAATGCCGCCCACGCTATTGATTGAGGTGTTGGGCGTAATCACTCCTGCCTGAAGCGCGGCGGCGGCGATAACCGGCTTGACCGTGGAACCCGAGGGATACTCGCCAAAAATTGAACGGGTAAAAAGCGGGTTCCTAAAATCATTTAACAGCGCCTGATATTTATCGGATTCTATGCCTAAAGAAAATAAATTATTGTCATAAGCGGGATAATCAACCAGGGCCAAAATCTCGCCGTTTTGCGGATTAGAAACAATGACCGTGCCCGATTTTTTATCGCCCAAACGCTCTTTCAAAACAGAATAAATTTTATTCTGCAGTTCCTCGTCAATAGTTAAGACCAAATCATTGCCCGGCGTAAACGGGGTTTGGGAAATAATTTTCTTTTCCTGGCCTAGAGCGTCAACTTCCACCTGTTTTTTACCATGCTCTCCCCTTAAATCATTTTCATAATATTGCTCCAAGCCCGTCTTGCCGATATTGTCGCTCAATAAATAATCCGGCCTCTTTTTTTCATATTCTTTGGCGCTGATTTTTCCGACATAGCCCATAATATGAGAAAGCGCTTCGCCGCCGATATAATTGCGCCAAGAATCTATTTCCAGGCCGACGCCCGGCAAATCACTGCTGTAAATTTTTAAAGCCATGGCCGGCTCATAGCCAATGCCGGTTTTAATCATAACCGGTTCAAAATAAAATTTGTTTGCTTCTTTAATTCTCGCCTCAACTTCTTCTTGTTGGACACTGAATATGGCCGCGACTTTGGACAAAACCTCTGATTTTTCCACCGCCTTTTTGGGCAAGTCGGCCGGCGTGATAAATAAAGAGAAACCGAACAGATTTTGCGCGAGAACTTTGCCGTTTCTATCATACATAATGCCGCGGTGCGCCTTGACGTATTTTGTCCGCACGCGATTATTTTCCGCCAAGGAAAAATAATTCTCTCCTCTTATAATCTGAAGATAAAAACTTTTAATCAGCAAAATACTTAGGCCCAAAAAAACCAGCCCGATAAAAATTTTCAGCTTTTTTTGCGATAAAGACAGGCCGAAAAATTCTTTTTGCTCGCCTCCTCGCCTCGCGGCGAAGTGGGGCTGAGTCGAAGCGGGCTGGCCGCTAAAAATATCAGCTGGGTCGCTTTCCTCTACCCAGCGCAAAGAGCCCTTTTGGCCGGTATTAATATTTTCCGTGATAAAAAATGGATTTTCTTTTTTCATTTTTTATAACTATCTCTTAAGAAATGTGGGCTTAAAACGTCTTGATATTTTATTGATGAGCCAAAAGGCGAAAGACAAAATTATAATAATATTGGTTAACTGATAAAATATATTCAGCCATAATCTATCGGCCAGAAAAAATTCGCTCGCCCCGATGAGTCGAAGCGGGCTCGCCCCGATGAGATAAGAAAATCCGCTGATTAATAAAAAAAATATGTTATAAATTATGACCGCGATAATGCCCATAGTGATCAAAGAATAAAATGAACGATTGGTAAAGAAGTTTAAAAATAATATTTCTAAAATTATGGCCAGGAGAAAAAAAGTCATTAAATAAACGCCAAAAGGCAGGCTGGAATAAATATCCATTAAAACGCCGCTTAAAACTAAATAGACCAAAACGGTCTTAAAATCGGTTAGACCGATAAGCAAAACCAATATGGCCAGCATCAGATTAAAATTTTTAAAAAATAAGTTAAAATTGCCTAAAAATGTTATTTGAAAAATCATCGCCAAGGCGATTAAAATAAAATAGATGACAAATTTATACCATTTTTTATAATTCATTTGGCTTAATGAGATGGTGGCAAAACTATTTTTACCGCCATCTTAAGGTATAATGACTAAAACATTACTTAATTCGTCAAAGGAAATGATTGGTTTAAGGGTGGCGGTTTTAAAAATTTCACTTTCAATTTGGCTCACATTGTCCACCCGGGCAATTAATAAATTTTTCGGAATCAGGCCCTCAAGGCCGGAGGTGACCACCAAATCATTCGGCTTAATACTTTGATTCTGGGGAATATTGGTCAGGGAAAAACTCAAGCCAAATTGCCCCTCCACTAAGCCGGCGGTTCGGTCCGCGTTCTGCGTGGTGGCCGCGACTTTGCTTTTATTATCGGTTAAGAGCAGGACTTTGCTTAAATGGTTATAAACCTCATAAATTTTACCGACCAAAACGCCCCGGTCGGCGACCACGGCCATGCCCTTGTCCAAGCCATCTTTTTTCCCCCGATTGATTATGACCGAGCGCGATATTTGGTCAGATACGCCCGTAATAATTTGCGCGGAAACGAATTTTAATTTATTTTCTTGGACGAATTTTAATTCTGTCTTTAAGAGGGCGTTCTCTTCCTCTAGACCATTTAATTTCGCTTGGTCAAGCTGTTCTTGTTTTAATTGTTCTTTTAATTTATTGTTCTGGGACAACAAATCCTTTTTAACCAGCCAAGAATTATAAAATGATTTTATGTTTTGGGATAGATTATAGGCCCGGCGCTGGACCGGACTGACAAAATTAATGACTAAATTTTCGGCTGGCTGAAGCCAGCTTAAATAATGAAAAATAATTATCAGGGCGATAATTATTAAAAAGATAATGATTGATTTTAAT
>CAYIRS010000011.1:0-7190 GCA_964365895.1 uncultured Gammaproteobacteria bacterium | reverse complement strand
GGCACGGTCAAATCCCTTAATAAACTTTCATCATCAAGAATTACCCCCATGCCTCTGACGGCGCAGGTCTGGGCGTCATCAGCGATATGGACCGGGACTTGCACGGCTTGAGCGATAAAAACATCTATGCCTTTTAATTGGGAGGTGCCGCCCGTTAAAATAATCCCCCTCTGATAGATATCGGCGACCAATTCCGGCGGCGTGGTTTCTAAGGTGGACTTAATGGTATCAACCATGGCTTTGATTGATTTGTTAATCGCCTGCTGAATCTGGACATTATTGACCATCACCTCTCGGGGCAAACCGGTGAGCACGTCTCGACCGCGCATGGGCATCTCCAGGGGCTCGCTTAAATCAACCGCGGCGCCGATTTTCTTTTTTATTTCTTCGGCGACCATCTCGCCCAAGACCAAATTAAATTCATCCCGAGCGAAGCGGATTATGTCCCGATCTAAAGACAGGCCGGCGACTTTTGAAACCTTCCAGTTGACAATGCCATCTAAAGAAATCACCGCCACCTCGGTCAAATCGCCGCCCAAATCCACCACCATATTTCCCGTCGGATCCTGGATGGGCACCCGGGCGCCAATGGCCGCGGCCATGATATTTTCCACCAAAAAAACCTGGCCCGCTCCCGCTGACAGCACCACATCTTCCACCGCTTTCTTCTCCACTTCGGTTACGTCAAGCGGTATGCCCACCACCACCCTGGGTTTGCCGCCAAAAGAAAATTTGTCGGCCTGCACCCGGTCAATAAAATACTTCAGCATTTTTTCCGCGACTTCAAAATCAGAAATTACCCCATGTTCCAAAGGCATGGCCGCCAAAATATGCGGCGGCGTTTTCCCCAGCATTTTTCTGGCTTCATCGCCCACCGCTAAAATCTGGTCGGTCCGGTTATTAATCGCCACCACCGACGACTCGCTGATCACGATTCCCCGATCCTGTTGGAAAATCAAGGTCTTGGTCGTCCCCAAATCAATGCCCAGATTTTTTTTAAATTTGCTCGCCAATCGCTTAAACATAAATCATTTGGGTAAAATTTAAAATGGAAATATCAAAATGTAAAATGACAGTTCAAAATTTAAAATTTTTAATTTTACATTGTCATTTTGATTTTTGATTTTTAAATTTTATATTATTATTTTGTTTATACGCTAACTTAATATTTTAACCAACTCGGCTAAGTTCGCTAATTGTGTCTTTGCCTCATCTCGCCTCTTGACTTCAATTTTGTCGCCCGTTTTACCGCTCATAACCAAACGATAAGGCAAGCCGATTAAATCGGCGTCGGCAAATTTTTCACCGGCCGATACGTCCCTCTCGTCATATAAAACTTCAAGGTCATTTTTTCTTAATTCTTCATAAATTATATCCGCCTTATCGTTTTGTTTAAGGGAAAGCAAATGGACTTTAAGCGGCGCCACTGATTCCGGCCAAATCAGGCCCTTGTCGTCATGATAAATTTCCACAATTGAGCCCATAACGCGGCTCGGCCCGAGGCCATAACAGCCCATAATGACCGGTTTAATTTTTCCGGCTTCGTCAGTATAAGTCAATTTAAACGGCTCGGAATATTTGGTTTTTAATTGAAAAATATTGCCCACTTCAATGGCTTTTCCTTCTTTCATTTCCTCGCCGCATTTAGGGCACTTATCGCCCGCCTGATATTCAGCGATTTCTTTATTTTGGGCGTAGCCGCATTTACGGCAATAATAAATCGTATCCTCGCCGTATTGGGTCAAGACCTGAAATTCATGGGAATATTTGGAAAACGAACCGCCCGAGGCCTCGGTGACTAATGAAGCCAAACCGCAGCGTTTAAAAATTTTTTGATAAGCGGCAAGAGCTTTTTGATAATACTCTTCTAAATCTTTTTCGTCGCAATGAAAACTGTACAGGTCTTTCATGGAAAATTCAATACCGCGCAATAAGCCGGATTTGGCTCTCGGTTCATTCCTGAATTTGTCTTGAATCTGATACAAATAAACGGGCAAATCCCGGTAAGAAGAAATAAATTTTTTGGCCAGGGGCGTAATAATTTCCTCGTGCGTCCAGCCCAAGCCATATTCCTTGCCGCCCCGCCCCTCAATTTGAAACATCACCTCTCGGCCCGGCTCGGTCCAGCGGCCGGTCTTTTGCCAGACCTCTTTAGGATGCAAGGCGGGCATTAAAATTTCCTGGCCGTCAATGGCGTTCATTTCCTCCCGCACAATCCGCTTTATTTTATTTAAAACCATAAGTCCGAGCGGCAGATAAGTATAAACGCCGGCGGTCAATTTATCAATAAATCCCGCTTGCGTTAATAATTGAGCATTAATGCTCACTTCATCTTTGGGTGGATTTTTCAAGGTCTTGGTAAAGAGTTTTGATTGTTTCATAAATAATGAATTAGACCCCACCCTACCCTCCCCTTCAGACAAGGGGAGGGAAAAACAGGATATTTAATGTATGTATTTTCTCATTTTTTTGGTTTAATGTCAAAAGTTGTTAAAAAATTTTTGTCAAAAAATTCTGCCTCCCCTTACGAAGGGAAAAAATTAGTTTCGTAATTCAAGGTAATCAATAATTATCCGCCAAAAAGTTTATGCCAAAATCCTTTATTGTTTTCCGCCGGTTGATTATTATTTTGATTTTGCCGTGATAAATTATTAACAATAATATTTTTTATTCTCTCCCCTTCTTTTTCAAGCACTTCCCCGTCATATTCTCCACTGTGCGCCGTATAGCCCTCATAACTGGCTTTTTTTTGGTCTAAATGAAGATTGATATATTGCCCTTCAATATAAACATGAAAGCGCGGATAATCATTACGCGCCAAATGCCGGACAAAACTTTGCTGTCCCGCTCGGGTTCTAATCAGGCCATAACCGCTCTGGCGCATAATATTAATCCCATTTAAATTATTAGGAATTAAAATTTTCATAACCCCACCGATCCTTTCATCGCCCCCCAAATTTTTGCGCCATATTTAACAATATCCCGATAAGTAATAAAAATTATCAAAACCATCAGCAACATAAAGCCCAGGTTGTGAATCAGATTTTCTAATTGCTGTTTAATTGCCTTGCGCCTGATTTTTTCAATAATTAAAAATAAAATCCGGCCGCCGTCCAAAGCGGGAAACGGCAAAATATTGATAATCGCCAAATTCAGGGAAAGCAAAGCCGTAAATTGCAAAATATAAATAAATCCCATTCGGGTCATCTGGCCGGTCAAAGCGGCAATACCCACCGGTCCGGCCACCTCGACGCCAATCGGCGCCCCGACAAATAAATTCCTGATAATCGTCGCCAATCCCACGACAATCATAATCAGCCAAATATAAGTCATTTTAATCCCCTGCCAAATCGCCAGATACCACGGATAACGAACAATCGCGGTTTCCACCAAGCCGACGCCAACGCCGATATTATCGCCATACTTCTTGACCTCTACTTCTTTGATTATTTCGTTTTTGCCCCTTTTTAAATTAAATTTTATTTTTTGGCCAATCTTATTATTTAAATAATCGCGCAGGGCTTCTATGCTGGTAAATTTATTATCATCCGCCGATAAAATCGTATCCCCCGCCTTGATGCCCGCAGCTTGGGCCGGCGACTGCGCCAACACCTCTATAACCTGTATCTTGGCTTGAGAAATTATCTGGCCCTTGGTTTGCTCCCCGACAACCGCGGGCAGGCCCAAACCAAAACCAATCATCAAAAGGACGGCGCATAAAATTACATTCATGGTCACGCCGGCGGCTAAAATAATTAATTTTTTCCAGACGGCTTTATTGGCGAAACTATCTTGGCGGTCGCGATATTCTCCGCTCTCGCCTCTTATCTTGACAAAACCGCCGACCGGAATCCAATTAAGCGAATAAATGGTCGGGCTCCACGGCTCGGCTTCTTTCGGCCCCCAGACCATTTCCCATTTATTTTTTTTGACGATTCGGCCAACGGCCTGAATTTTATCAGTAATTTTTTCTTTAGTTATTGTGGCCGAATCGGCAATCTGTGGCTCGGATAATTCTACGGTGGCGCTCTCTGTTTCCGCCATTTTTTCAATTTGGTCTTGATTAAATTTCCTAATGCCAAAAATTCTCGGCGGCAAGCCGAAACCGAATTCCTCGGCCTTGACGCCGAATTTTCGCGCTGTCCAAAAATGCCCAAATTCATGGGCAAAGACAAGAACTGATAAAATTATGATGAATATGACTATGGTTAATAACATAAAAATTATTTTAAATTATACTTTCACTAAAATGAGGATAATTTTCAATTTTGAATTTTAGAATTTTGAAATAATGATTTAATTTTGAATTTTGAATTAATTGCTTGTTTCAAAATTTATTCATTCAAAATTATTTCAAAATTCAAAATTGGAAATTCAAAATTATTATCAGACCGTCATTATTTCTCTTTCCTGATCATCTCCGATTTTTTTTATTTTATCATTATACTCGCCGGTTTTTTTATCTAATTCCTCAATCAGCCGGTATTTTTCATCTTCGCCGAATTCCTTATTTTTCTCGGCCGCTAAAATTTTCTCTTTCAGGCGCTCGCGAATATTCCTGATGGCAATGCGCCCCTCTTCCAATTTCTGATGGAGAACTTTAACAATTTTTTGGCGCGTTTCTTCGGTCATTAAGGGGAGGGTGATTCTTATCTTATCGCCCTCATTGACCGGATTCAAGTCCAAACCCGATTCACTGATGGCTTTTTCAATTTCTTTATTTATATTTTTATCCCAGGCCTGAACCACAATGCACCTAACTTCGGGCACATTAATAGACGCGACTTGATTAAGCGGCATTTTTGTTTCATAAACATTTACCATAATGCCGTCTAAAATCGCGGGATTGGCTCGGCCGGTTTTTAAAGCGGCCAGGCCCTCAATCAAATGTCCTATCGCCCCATTAAATTCTAATAAATGATTGTCTATAATGCTCATATATTTATTAGCTTGTAGGTTATAGTTTGTAGTTTGCAGAAAATCCTACAAGCTATCAGCTACAACCTGTTTTTTATTTCTGGGGGTTGATGGCGCCCAGATAAATAATGTTTGGTTTTGCCGGGTTAATTAAAATTTTATTGGCGATTTTAGCAAAGGGCAATCGCTGGGAAAGCCAGGTCTGGCCGCCATCGGTTGATTTTAAGAAGGCGGCGCCGGTTGTATAATAAATTTCATTGCTGTTTTGCGGATTGATGGCCGCGGAATAAACAACGGTGGATTTAGAACCAGCAATCAGATTGAGCGCAGTCCAGGTCTGGCCGCCATCACCACTTTTAAATAAGCCATAAAGGGAAACAAGGACAAGGTTGGCCGGATTAACCGGATTAATAATCAGGGTTCTGTATTCGCGGCTGCCGCCGTATGATTTTAAATTATCGGCCAGGGAAAGCCAGTTCTGGCCGCCATCAATTGATTTAAATACGCCGTTTTTGGCAGTCGCCGCGTAAATTATGCTGCTATTTTTGGGGTCAATAAACAAATCAATAAAAACGCCGCTGGTTTGAAAAATTGCCTGCCAGGTTGAGCCGCTATTTATGCTTTTTAAAATTTCGCCCGAGGCGGCGCTGATATAAATTACCGAAGAATTACGCGGATCAATGGCGATGTCGGTTAAAACGGTTTGCGTGTTTTGATGAAAATAAGGATTTTCCCAATTGCGGCCGCAGTCGTTTGATTTAAAAAGTTTGTTTTCCGCCGCCGCATACAAGACGCACTGGGAATCGGGGGCCACGGCTACCGCTCTGACCCGGCCTTTATTTAATTTGGCAAATTGCCGCCAGGTCTCGCCGCCGTCAGCGGTAAAAATAATGCCATTATTTTCCGTGGCCAGATAAATTATCTTATAGTCCTTGGCATCAAATACCATTCTTCTAACGCCTACGCCCGCGATACTGCCTTTTTTGCCGCCGCTAAGCGGCAAATCAACTTTCTGAACCCAGGTCTTGCCTTTATCATCGGAACGCCAAACGCCGCCATCGCCGCCTTTAGCGCTTCCCGCGCCGATTTTTATGGTACAGCCGCTTAAAACCAATAACAACAAAATAAATGATAAAAAAAGAAATGATTTTTTAAAGAGGGTCATAAATTTATAATTAGATTTTCTAAGACCGACTTAGTGTTTATATTTTGCTTCAGATATGTCCTGGCCTGATTAATGCCGGCCAAAATGGCCTGAATTTTATTAAAAGAAAAAAGCTCTTTGTTTTTATTAATGGCCTCAAAAAAATTAATATTGGCGACTAACGGCTCATTTTCGCTTTTCACCAAAAGAATATCGCGAAGAATTGATTGCCAATTATCAAATAAATTATTGATTTGCTTGATATTAACCGTATCGTCTTTATGCCAATCAATTATTTCTTCTATGGTTTTAAATCTGGCGCTAAAATCAGCTTTGGTTAATTTGAAAAAATTGTTTATGTCGCCAAGATATTTTTCCTTTAATTGCCGGTTTTGCAGAAAGGAAATCGCCCGGCCCGGCTTGCCTTGAGATAAACGGGCCAAAAGCTTTGCCTCGCTCCCGTCAAAACCGGAAAAGCCATCAAGCCCCATCAGATAATCGTTTATTTTTTTTGCGGCCACCGGTAAAAATTTCAAAACCTGACAGCGGGAGATAATGGTCTGGGGCAACTTATTGGCATCGTCGGCGATTAAAATAATCACGGTCTTATTGGTTGGTTCTTCTAAAATTTTCAAAAGGGCGTTGGCGGTATTCTTATTGAAATATTGGGCTTCGGGAATGATGGCGATTTTATAACTATTTAAAAATGTGGCTTGTTGCAGGCGGCTCTTTAAATCACGAATCTGATCGATGGCAATGTCTTTTTTTAATTTACCGGTCTTATCGTCTATAATTCTTTCCACGATATAAACATCGGGATGAAGGCCGTTTTTAAATTGCCGGCAATGAAAACATTCGCCGCAGGGCATTGGACCTGGCTGTCCTTGGCAAAGAATGGAACCAATAAATTCCTTGGCGACGGCGTACTTGCCCAAATTGGCCGGTCCGACAAATAAATAACCATGGGCAACGCGGTCATTTAAAATAGCGGATTGTAAAAAATCAATGATTTTTTCCTGCCCGCAAATATGCCAATTAAATTGCTTTTCTATGGACATCACATTATGAAACAGTATTTAGAAGCAACAAAAATGAGTGAAGCGCGAAGTTTTGGAGTTTGAAAAAACCG
>CAYIRS010000010.1:6850-10891 GCA_964365895.1 uncultured Gammaproteobacteria bacterium | reverse complement strand
TTTCAAAGCTTGTCCTCGCGGAGGCGGGGATTCAAAATTGTAAAATTCAAAATTTTTAAGTTATGCCCAATATCCAAGAACACAATGTAATCTTTGACGCCATCCGGCTTTCTTTGGCTTCGCCCGACGACATCCACAAGTGGTCGCACGGCGAAGTGCTTAAGCCGGAGACCATCAATTATCGGACGCAAAAACCGGAAAAAGACGGTTTATTCTGCGAAAGGATTTTTGGTCCGGTCAAGGACTGGGAGTGCTACTGCGGCAAATACAAAAAAATCAGATACAAAGGCATCATCTGCGACAAATGCGGCGTAGAAGTCACCCGCGCCGTTGTCCGCCGGGAAAGAATGGGACATATTGATTTGGCCATCCCGATTTCCCATATTTGGTTTTTGCGCGGCGTGCCCTCAAAAGTCGGTTTGGCGCTGGATCTCTCCGTCCAGTCATTGGAGAAAGTCATTTATTTTGCTGATTTTATTATTATCAGTGTCAATGAGGGCCTGAAAAATGAAACCTTGAGTCAGTTAAGGGCGGAATATAAGCAATTTAGAAAGCAGATTGCCGGCGATTATGACAAGCGAATAGCCAATCTGCGGGCCGATGATCCGGAAGGCGGAAAGGCCTCGGTCCGGAAAGAAATTGAGAATATCGCCCGGCAAAAAGACGAAAAATTAAAGGAGCTGGAAAACACGCTTGCCGCCGCCGAAGGAGAATTGAAAGAAATCAAGCCGCTTAAAATAATTTCCGAGCATGCTTTTCATGATTTGTCCATAAAATACGGCCATATTTTTGAAGCGGGCATCGGCGCGGAAGCCATCAGAGAGCTTTTAACCAAAATAGACGTGGCCGAAACCCTTAATAAATTAAATGGCTTGCTTAGCGACGCGGTCGGCGTGAAAAGAGACAAGTTAGTCAGGAGAGTCAGATTTTTAAATCAATTAAAGAAAAATAATATCAGGCCGGAATGGATGATTTTAACGGTTGTCCCGATTATTCCGCCCGATTTAAGGCCCATGGTGCCCCTTGATGGCGGCCGGTTTGCCACTTCAGACCTAAATGATTTATACCGACGGGTCATCAATCGCAACAATCGCTTGAAACAATTAATGGAATTGAACGCGCCCGAAGTCATTACCCGCAATGAAAAAAGAATGCTTCAGGAAGCGGTGGACGCCTTGATTGATAATAACGCCCGCCACGGCAAAACCGTGGTCGCCTCAACCGGACAAAAGCGGATGCTTAAAAGCATTGCCGATATGCTGCGCGGCAAGCAGGGGCGCTTCCGCCAGAATTTATTGGGCAAGAGAGTTGATTACTCCGGCCGTTCGGTTATTGTGGTCGGCCCGAAATTGAAATTAAATGAATGCGGCCTGCCCAAAATAATGGCTTTGGAATTATTTAAGCCGTTTATCATTTCCAAATTAATCAGGAACGGCGCGGTCCACAATGTCCGAAGCGCCAACCGCTATATTGAAGCGGGCAGTGAAGACATTTGGGATTTATTGGAAGACATCGTCAAAGACACTTACGTGATGCTGAATCGCGCGCCCACTTTGCACCGCTTGGGCATCCAGGCCTTTAAGCCCATCCTCATTGAAGGCCGCGCCATTCAAATTCATCCTTTGGTTTGCAGCGCCTTCAATGCCGATTTTGACGGCGACCAAATGGCGGTTCACGTCCCATTGTCCGAAGGCGCGAAGCGCGAGGCCAAGGAAATAATGCTTTCCACAAATAATCTGCTTAAGCCGGCGCACGGCCGGCCCATTGTCACGCCCATTCAGGATATTGTCTGGGGCTGTTATTATTTGACTAATATCACGGAAATAGAAAAACCCAGACATTTTTCTTCCTATAATGAAGCGATGCTGGCTCACGAAAAGGGCTTAATCACTTTAAGAGATAAGATAAGGGTGCGTTACGGCAAGGGCCATAAAAAAGAAGGCCTATTAGAAACATCATTGGGCCGTATTTTATTCAATGCCGTTTTGCCTGATGAGTTTGAGTTTGTCAATGATAAAGTAAACCAAAAGAAGATGGGTAAAATTTTGCAGGATATTTTATATACATTCGGGCGCGAAAAAACCGTTGAGGTTTTGGATAAATTAAAAAATCTCGGTTTCCGCTATCTCACCCACTCCGCCCAATCATTCGGCATGGATGATTTGCCCCAATTACCCGACCGGGAAAAAATAATTAATGAAGGCGATAATAATTTGGATTTAATTGAACAGCAATATCAAATGGGACTTTTAACCGAAGAAGAGCGCCATACTAAAATTATCCAAATGTGGCTTGATGTCAATAATAAAATTTTGGCCAAAACCAAAACCGTGATGAATAAAGATAATCCGATTTTTGCCATGATTGATTCGGGCGCCCGCGGTTCTTGGGGCCAGCTCAACCAGATGATCGGGATGAAGGGCCCGGTGGTTAACCCATCTAATGAAGTTATTGAATTGCCGGTTAAAGGCAATTTTAAGGACGGCTTTAATATTTTGGAATTTTTTATTTCCACGCACGGCGCCAGAAAGGGCTTGACCGACACGGCCCTGCGCACTTCCTCAGCCGGTTATTTGACCCGGCGCTTGGTTGATGTGGCGCAGGATGTGGTGACCCAAGAAAATGATTGCGGCGATAAAGAGGGCTTGATTTTAACTAAAGCCGAGAGTGAAGCCATGGGCGAAAGATTAGTTGACCGGATTTTTGGCCGGGTCTTGGCTTCAGATATTATTAATCCGAAAAACGGCGAAATAGTCGTGCCCAAGGGCGAACTCATAATTGAAAATTTGGTTTCAAAAATCGCGGCCATTGACTTGGAACAGGTTTCCATCCGGTCGCTTTTAACCTGCAAAAGCAAGAAGGGCATTTGCCAAAAATGCTATGGCTATGATTTAAGCAACAATCAAATAGTTAAAAAGGGAGTCGCGGTCGGCATTATTGCCGCGCAAAGCGTGGGCGAGCCGGGCACCCAATTGACCATGAGAACATTCCATACCGGCGGCGTGGCTTCGGAAAGCGATATTACCCAGGGTTTGCCGCGCGTTGAGGAAATTTTTGAAGCGAGAACGCCCAAAGCCAAGGCGGTGGTGACTGAAGTTGACGGCCGGATAGGCCTTAAAGACAGCCAGAAAGAAATTATGACGTCTGAAGGCAAGACCATTTTAACCATCTCTTCCAAGGAAAGAATTTTACAGGTGAGTTATCAAAATAAGGTGGAAAAGAAAATCGCGTTTATGGATAATGTCAAGGAGATTAAATTTGAAGTCAAAGACGGCGGCCAGATCCGCGTCGGCCAGCTGTTGTTTACCGACGGCGGACGGCAAATTGCCAGTCCGATTGAGGGTAAAATAAAAATAGAAAAAAAGCACGTTATTTTAATCGGCGATGAATTAGCCGTCAAAGAATATATCGTGCCGATTTCCCGAACTATTTTAGTTAAAGACGGCGATCTGGTTAAGGCCGGCGACCAATTAACCGAGGGCAGCATTGATTTGCACCAATTATACCGATTGAAGGGCAAGGAGTTCACGCAAAAATATGTTTTGAAAGAAATCCAGCATATTTATTCTTCGCAGGGGCAGAAACTCAATGATAAGCATATTGAAGTCATTGCCCGCCAGATGTTTTCCAAGGTGTATATTAAAGACGCGGGCGACAGCGGACTGATGGCCGGAGAAGTGGCCGAGGTCGCCGAAATTATGGCTTTAAACAAAGAGCTCAAAAAGCTGGGCAAGAAATTGGTGGAAGTTGACCAGCTTTTATTGGGCATCACCAAGGTCTCATTATCAACCCAGAGCTGGCTGGCCGCGGCTTCTTTCCAAGAAACCTCGCGCGTTTTGATTAATGCCGCCATTACCGGCCGGGTAGATAGTTTGTCCGGCCTTAAGGAAAATATTATTATCGGCCGATTGATACCGATTGGCGCCGGGTTTAAAAAAAAGAGCCAGGAGAAATAAAATAATTTTGTAACCATCTCATTAAAGGCAATGCTAATTATACTAATAAAGACGGGAGATAATCCCGTCTTTTAATAATTCATAT
>CAYIRS010000010.1:0-6750 GCA_964365895.1 uncultured Gammaproteobacteria bacterium | reverse complement strand
ATGCTAATTATACTAATAAAGACGGGAGATAATCCCGTCTTTTAATAATTCATATTTTTTATTGGTATATTTAATTTTGTTTAGTGTCTACTGATTAACTCGCAGGATTTCCGGTACCCCGCTATCGATAGCGGCTCCCTCAGGATAGGCCATACTGGCGGGAACGGTAATGACGGCATCACTCTTGAAGTTGTTGGCGGTTAAGGCCAGGCCGCTTAATAGTTGCCGCTTGCCGCCATTGATATAGTAGATGGTTGAAGAATCAGAGTATTTAATCAAGGAACCGTCCGGTAGTTTGGCCTTAACATCAAGGGAACCGACTTTAGTATAATTAGCTTCAAAAGCGTCTTGGATAATAATCACTCTTTTGGCGTAATCATTGCCAAAAAACTGTTTGGCCACACTATCATCACCCGAACTGGTGACAATTTCTTTTAAAATTGAGTTGGGGGTAACCACATAGACCCGAGGGCTGTTTTGGAACCTGATTAGGTTGACGCCCGAGCGGGCCGTAATGTTCGCGCTCGAAATTAATAAATCAAAGACATTCTGGGAAACGGTCTTAACACCCTGATCCGACCATTTACCGTTATACCAAGTCCAATAAGTGGCTTCATTGGAAGATAGATGCCGCTTGTTATCTGGACTGACATAGTAGACGGCGGGATTGGTCGCGGTCTTGATCACATTGCCGGTGGCCAAGGCCGAGAGCAAGGTCACGATGGGTGGAGTGGGGGTCGGGGAGATGGGGGTGAGAGTTTTAGGCGGGGTGGCTGATTTTTTCAAAATGACGTTTACTTGGCCGTAGGCCTTGTTGTTGGCCGCATCGCGAGCCACCACGCCGATGAGATAGGAACGATTAGGATAGGAGGCCGTCTCCCAAACCATGGCATAGGGCGAGGTGGTATCTTCACTGCCATAGTTTTTACCGTCCACCAAGAACCGGACGCCAGCGATGCCCACATTGTCTGAAACCTCGGCCGAGAGGGCGATGGGACCGGTAACCATGGAGGCATCAGTGGGAGAAGTGATGGCAAGTGTGGGCGCGGTTTTATCCAAACCATCAGTGGCGGGAGGAATAGCACCGGCAGGCGGAGGGGTGGTAACGGTATAGACGCAGGCCTGATTCTCACTGGGTTTGCCTGAACTGGTATTGCAGGCCTTAGTATCGGTACAAATTCTATTTTGAGTTTTTGAGGGTGAACAAACTGACCAAGAGGCGCAAGACCAACTAGGGATACAATTAATTACGGGTGGCGTGTAGATACATGATTGGCTTTCTGCTGGCTTACCGGTCGTAACCCCGCAAGCATTAGTGTCAGCGCAGGTTCTGGTTTGAAGACCGGCGGTGGAACAAACTGACCAAGAGACGCAGGACCAGTTGGGAGTACAAACCGGGGGCGTGTAGATACATGATTGGCTTTCTGCTGGCTTACCGGTAGTCACCCCGCAAGCATTGGTGTCAGTGCAGGTTCTGGTTTGAGCGCCACCAACAGAACAAGTTGACCAAGCAGCGCAAGACCAAGAAGGGGTGCAGGTGACGGGGGGCGGAGGCGGAGTGGGAGTACCTGCGTATTCGTAGGCGCCGATGTCAGGCGCAGAACCTTGAGGGATGACAGTGCCTGCATAATCAGTGGCTAGGCTGACATCTTTTCCTTTATCAATTGCGGGTGAGGATGATTGTAATTTAAAATCAGAAGCTACTTGCGGATTTGAAGAAATAAATAATGGATCTGCAAAGATTGAATTAGAGTCGTGATTAGTAACTGCACCAAACACAAAAGCAGAAAAACTCTTCGCAGGATAATAAATATTATTATCTACATATACATTTTCCCAAGGAGTACCACCTCCTGATAAGAAAATATACCTATAATTTGGTTCATAGATAATATTATTATAAATATAAACATTCTGAAGAGGGTAACTCTGACTATTATATACACGTATTGCTCCCCTACCGTTAGTATGACTACCGCCTTCATTGTAAATCACATTATTATAAATACGAAGATCAGCATCTCCACCGATATTTACCGTTATGCCTCCTCCCTGATAATCTTCAACAGTATCCAGTCCAGGATTCAAGATGATATTTCCATAGATATAATAACCACTCCTTTTGCCTGGGGTAGTATTGCCGGCGACAACAATTCCTCCACCATTTGTATTGCTTTTCGCGTGAACATCTTTAATAAAATTATATCTGATTGTATTATTTTTCATATCATAATTACCAGACCAGAAAGTTATTGCTTCTCCAGTATTATTGAACGTATTATTCTGAATAATAAAATTCATTCCATTCTGCACTCCAACACCATGCGCATCTTTGTGATAAAAATTATTAGTCCCAATATCATGGATATAATTGTTCTCAACTAGAAGATTATACATATTCCCTGGAGTCATTGTATAAATTCCATTTTCTGCATTATGCAACTCAGAATTTCTTATGGTCCAAAAATCATTTCCTGCATAAATAGGTATTAGTGTTCCTCCATACTGCAAATCGCAACTATCAAAAGTATAATGATCAGGATTTAAGGCTGATGAAGGTGCTGTGTTTCTTAGCTCAAATCCATAGATATTGCACTTATAAAATTTGATATAGCTACTTGTTTCTAAATCTAATCTCATCCAATCTCCTGGGTGGATATAGATTCTTCCTGTTGGATTACTTCCATCAGTTGTTTTCAGATAAGTAATTCCGCTAGTACTATTTCTATACCATGCGCCTGACTGGCCATTGAGGTCTGAAGCATTTGACTGATTAAGAAGTATATGTTCAAAACCATTGATATCCTGAATAATACCTCGTGTCCATCCTATATTAGTAGTAGTATAAATTCCATTCTCAATTGAACTCCATGTAATTCCAGCATCACTATCCTTTAGATATCCCCATAATACACCCTCTTCATATCCGGGATTCTTGTCGTTGCAATCCATCCTGATTGTTATCGGGTAGACATCTGAAAATCCAGAAGCACCAATTTTCCATCTCGTCATCCCCTTTTGAACATGTGAACCGCAAATATACAAATTGTCTCCGGCTCCAACTCCTAGAGCTCCCCATTTAACATTCAATATGCCATTCCATGCATTATCATAAGAGGTTCCTGTTTCATTACCATAAGTGCCAGGAGTAGCAGGAGGCCTTACATACCAATCTCTCGGCTGATTTGAAATATCACCAAAAATTGTAATTACTGTTGAATCGGCGACTTGTTTATTACTGGCATCAACCATAATCGCTCGTATTGTATGGTATCCATCAGTAATGCCGGTTATATTAACAGAACCATCCTTATCTGGCTCCTCAATTATTGGCTGGCTGTCAAGCTGAAAATGCAAATGGTCGACTAACGCGGCGTTTGTCAAGGTATAACTTAAGCTGATGCTGGCTGCGTTCACCACGCCATTATCAGATGGATTTGTAATTTTAACAACTGGCGCTTCCGATGAAATTGTCACGCTTCTTTGTTCGGTCTGTGAAATATTTCCTGAAGAATCAATGGCATATCCTTTATAGGTGTGCGGAACTCCTTTTGATAAATTAGTGATTTCAGCAGACAAGGCATTCTGGCCCGCATTATATAATGCTTTTATTTCCTGCGTCGATAACGCTCTGTTAAATATCATTGCCTCATCAATCAAGCCATTAAAAAATTGGGTGTTGTAAGTGCCGCCTCTCCTTCCAATCGAGAGAGCGCTTGAGCTGTCAGGCAGGTCTGTCGGCAAAACCCAAGTTCCTTCAAGCGAGCCATTAAGGTAAAGCTTGACTTCTTTAGTGCCTTGGTTGAAAGTGAAAGCTCCATGATACCAAGTATTGTTTGAAAGAATTGTGGCGCCTGCGCCATTGCTCACATCCCAATTATTTGCGCCCATTTCATACCCAAACCTGAGCCTTGAATTTGCGTCAATTGCAAGAGAATAATCTTTAGTGCTGGAGTCAAAGCTTTTGTCAATTATTTGCTGCTGCGGCAAAGCCACATTGCTTGAGTTGAACCAGACCGCGACTGTAAAATTTTTTGAGCCTCCGCTCAAGTCTGCATTATCGGGCACTGAAATGTAATTGCTCACTCCGTCAAAGCTTCTCGCGCCGCCTCTTTTGCCAGAAGCACTGAAAGAAGAGCCTTGATTTGCTGCATTAAATCCGTGGCTGGAATGGTCTAAAAAATCAGTCTCATTATCAAACCTCCACCAACCGACTAAATCATTGTCAAAATCAATGAATGCAGAATGCTCTTGCACAATATTTGTTGAAACACTGATTAAAACAGTAGATTCCAATTGTGTAGCGCCATCAGCAGGAGTTGGCGGAGTTACAAAATTTACGGAATTTACAGTTTGCGCCCGCGCCTGATTAAAAATAAAGGCAGGTATGCCTTTTTGGTAAAAAATGAAAGCGCCGCCCGCAATTAAAAAGAAGACCAAAATTAATAAGGATAATCTTTGGGGCAATAAAACCGCGAATCGAGGCCACAAAATCACCAGTTGATTTTTGGCTTTCCGATTTTTCAATTTTTTAAACCACTTCCCCAAGCTTTTCCAATAAATCTCGGCTTTTTTCATATTTTTATCACTCAATTAATAACTAAACCAGATAGGAAGAAATATTGTTTTTGGCGAATTGAGCAGGTTCGCCAAGGTATTATAATTATAGCAAAAAAAAGGGGACTAAAGCTATTTTTATTATTTGTCAATGGGTTCCGGCTCCATTGAGCCGGACTCCACCCGTTCCACTTGCTCCAATTTCTCACTCTTCTCCACCTGCTCCCAAACCTGTTTTTTAATGCCTTTTATTAAATTCGGGTTTTCCCTTAAATATCTTTTGGCATTTTCCCGCCCCACGCCCAATTTTTCTTCCCCGAACATATACGAATTGCCGGACTTCTTGACCACGCCCTTTTCCACGCCAATATCAATAACATCGCCGGAAATGGAAATGCCCTCGTTATACATAATATCAAATTCGCAGGTTTGAAACGGCGGAGCGACTTTATTTTTGACGATTTTTACCTTGACCCGGTTGCCGATATTTTTTTCGCCTTGCTTGATTTGCGCCGCGCGCCTGACTTCAATCCTGACTGAAGAATAAAATTTCAAAGCCATGCCGCCCGTGGTCGTTTCCGGATTGCCGAAAAAAACGCCGATTTTCATTCTGGTCTGATTGATAAAAATTAAAACCGTCTTGCTCTTGGAAATAGCCGCCGTTAATTTCCTTAAGGCCTGGCTCATTAGTCGGGCTTGCAGTCCCATATGAGAATCGCCCATATCGCCCTCAATTTCCGCCCTGGGCACCAAAGCCGCCACCGAATCAACCACGACCACATCCACCGCGTTTGACCTGACCAATGTTTCCACAATTTCCAAGGCCTGCTCGCCGGTGTCGGGCTGGGATATTAATAATTCCTTAATATTGACGCCGATTTTTACCGCGTAATCCGGGTCCAAGGCATGTTCCGCGTCAACAAAAGCCGCCACCCCGCCCAACTTCTGCACTTCAGCGACAATATGCTGAGCTAGAGTGGTTTTACCGGACGCTTCCGGTCCAAAAATTTCCATAATCCGGCCGCGGGGAGCTCCGCCCACGCCCAGCGCTAAATCCAAAGACAAGCAACCGGTGGAAACCGCGTCTACCTGCATGGCCTTGGACTCGCCGAATCTCATAATGGAACCGTCGCCGAATCTTTCCTTAATCTGGCTGATGGCTGTTTCCACGGCCTGCAACTTTTCACTTAGCCCCCCGTCTTCCCCTTTTTTCTGTACCATATCTTAGATTAATTATTAATAAATTGATACAGCTACTCATTCAACAGCACTCTCAAATCCACTTCCTTTGCCCGCCCATATCGCTTCTTTGCGGTTATCTTAATTAAATTCAGGCCATTTTGCAAGTCCAAGGTGGTCTGGAACCCGCCCTCATTGTCCACGAAAACATTATTGTTATTAATGATGATTTCCACCTCTTTCTGCGATTGGCCGATGATTTCTATCTGTCTGGTTTTGGTGATTAAGCCGTCTTGGGGCTGGATAATTTGAAGCGGCGGCGGCGTAAAAATTTTTTCTATACTCAAGGCCAAAAAAATTAAAATCGCCGCCACAATCAAGCCGATAATTGCCCGCTTGATAAATTTCGGCCACATTAAAAAATATCGGCCCTCAATATTTTTATATTTTTTTTGTTCTTTAATTTCCAACCGTCTGGCATCATTCCAACAATCAGCGAAATTTAAGCGTAAATATTGGCAATAGAGCTGCAAAAAATTTTTCAGATACGGCCGGCCCGGCAAACCCGCCAAATTATTATTTTCCAGCGCCTCCAGATATTTAAAGGCAATGTTTAAATCTTTAGCCGCCTTTTCCAAACCCACGCCCGCATCAGTTCGCGCTTCAATTAATTTTTCGCCCAAATTTTTGGCCTTGGTTATTTTTTGAAGAGTAAACATAAATAATTCATGGTTAAATTCCCGCATTAATTTCCTCCCCTTGTCTTAAGGGGAGGATTAAGGAGGGGTCTAATTTAGACCTCCCCCGGTCCTGGGCAGCGCTGAATGCTCCCAGGGTCGCATTCATCGACTCTCGCTCCGCTCGCTCCTGCCCGTCTGATTACAGACCCCCCTCCTCAAGACGAGGAGGGGGAGAAAAAATACAAACACAAAATAATAATACAATAATCAACTGCATTTATTTTTTAAGTCCACTCGTCTTCGTCAAATTTCTTTTTAAAATTTTTATCGCCCC
>CAYIRS010000009.1:7042-10923 GCA_964365895.1 uncultured Gammaproteobacteria bacterium | reverse complement strand
CCCTCCTTGTCTCGCTCAAAAAGTCCTAAATTTATAGCTAAAATAGTTTTGTAACTATCTCAATCATAAGAATATGAAAAGGCATAAAAAACTCATACAAATCGTTTGGATTTTTATTGTCCTGTTAATGGTGCTTTCCATGGTAATCTTTACGATTGCGCCTCTGCTCGGTTAATTTTATCTCATTAGACAAAAAGGCGGACAAACAAAATAAATTGCGAGCCCGTTATTTTATTTTTTCTTCAGCACCGATAAAAATGTTTCCGTGGGAATATCCACGCGGCCGATATTCATCATTTTCTTTTTGCCTTTTTTCTGCTTTTCCAATAATTTAGCCCGCCTGGTCCAGTCGCCGCCATATAACTTGGCGGTCACATCTTTGCGCAGAGCCGAAATTCTTTCGGCCGCGACAATTTTGCCGCCGATTGACGCCTGAAGCTTAACCACGAATTGCTGGCGCGGCAAGCTCTCTTTCAAAATCTCCACTATTCTCCGGCCCATTTGCGGCGCCGTGTCTTTATAAGTAATTAAAGACAATGGCTCAACTTTTTCCTCGGCCACCAAGATATCCATTTTTACCACCTCGGTCGGCCGATGCCCATAAAAATCATAATTGAGCGAGGCGTAGCCCGAAGAAACCGACTTTAATTTATCATAAAAATCAACAATCAATTGGCTTAAAGGAATATGATAATGCAATATGGCCACATCCTCGTCAATATATTCGGTATTAATATAGTCCCCTCTTTTTTCTACGGCGAGTTGCATAATCGCGCCCAGATACGGCTGGGGCGTAAAAATATCCAATTTCATGATCGGCTCTTCCACGCGGTCAATAAAGGTGGGGTCGGGAAAATTAATCGGATTATAAACCATTTCCTCGCGGCCGTCTTTAAAAAAAATCTTATAAGCCACGCTTGGCGTGGTCACCACCAAATCCAAATCAAATTCCCTTTTTAAACGCTCCTGAAAAATTTCCAAATGAAGCAAGCCCAAAAATCCGCAACGAAAGCCAAAACCAAGCGCCGTGGAATTTTCCGGCTCATAGCTTAAAGCCGCGTCATTTAATTTTAATTTTTCAATGCCCTCCCTTAATTTATTAAAATCACTGCCGTCTTTGCAAAAAATTCCCGCGTAAACCATGGGCTTGACCACCCTAAATCCGGGTAAGGACAGGGACTGGCTGTCGGCGAGGGCGATCGTATCGCCCACTTTGCATTGCGCTACCTCCCTAAAACCGGTAACGATATAACCGATTTCGCCGGAAGAAAGATTGCGGCTTTTTTCATATTTTGGACTAAAATATCCCACTTCAATAACCTCGGCTAATTTGCCATTGGCTAAAAATTTAATTTTTTTATTAGCCGATATTTCGCCGTCAACAATCCTCACATAAGCAATCACGCCCCGATACTCGTCATAAATGGAATCAAAAATCAAAGCCCGCAAATCAGAACTGATGTTTATTTTGGGCGCGGGAATTTTTTTAATGACTTCTTTTAAAATATTTTCTACGCCCTCGCCGGTCTTGGCCGACGCCCTTAAAATTTCTTCCGGTTTACAGCCAAGCAGTTCAACCACTTCTCTAGTTACTTTTTCAATTTGGGCGTTGGGCAAATCAATTTTATTAATCACCGGAATAATGGTCAGATTATTTTCCAGCGCCAAATATAAATTCGCCAGGGTCTGGGCCTGGATGCCTTGCGTGGCGTCAACCAAAAGCAAAGCCCCCTCCACCGCCATGAGCGAGCGGGAGACCTCATAAGTAAAATCCACGTGCCCGGGCGTGTCAATCAAATTCAATTCATAACCGCCATAATTCATCCTCACCGGCTGGAGCTTGATGGTAATGCCCCTTTCCCTTTCAATATCCATCTGGTCTAAAATCTGTTCTTTCATTTCTCTTTTGCTGACCGTGCCGGTGATTTCCAATAATCGGTCGGCCAAGGTGGATTTGCCATGGTCAATGTGGGCGATAATACAAAAATTTCTGATATTATTCATAAATTTAGCTTGCGGGTTGTAGTTTGTAGGATTCTAATCAAAATTAGCTATTAACTCCCTCGTCAATACTGGCCTTATCAATTTTAACCGTCTTAAACAACCGCCGTTTCATGGAGCCGACAAAAATCGCCATCTCTTCCATATTCAATAAATAACCGATAACCCAATAGCCCAAAAGTCCGACTAATCCGGCCGCCAGTCCCTGAATAAATATGCCGGCGAAGGTTTCGGTAATAACCGCGTAATTTATTAAGCGCAACGTGCCGAAAGCAAACAAGCCGGAACCGAACGAAGCAAAAATTATCCGGAAAGTTGAGCTCATTATTTTTCTGCCATCAAGCCGGCCAATGTATTTTCTCAACCAAATCATCAATAAGACCATATCGGAAATGGCGGCGACGGAAAAAGCCAGGGGCAAGGCCAAAACCCGCAAATCAATCATGCCCTTTAAATCGGCCAAGCGCAAGATGGCGGAAACAAAAAAAGAAAAACCATTCTCAAAACTAAAAACCCACCGGAAAAAAAACAGGGCGGCAAAATTTAAAGCTAAGCTGAATAAATTAATAAAAAATGGCGTTTTAGTATTGTGGATCGCGTAAAAGCCGCGGATTAAAAGCGGAAAAACGCCTTGGGCAAACAAACTCACGCAGAATATGGCCAGAGAAGCGGCGGTCAGACGCGTATCATACCAATTAAAGCTGCCACTGCCCAAAATGACGCGCACGACTTGCGCCCGAAGCACAAAAAGCAAAACCGATATGGGCACGATAAAAAATATGGCTTGCCTGAAAGTGGTGGAAAACGCACTGACAAAATCAGCCATCTTCTTTTCCGCGGCCAAAGCCGATAAAACCGGCAAAGCCGCCACGGCAAAGGAAACGCCGAATATGCCTAAAGGAAAACTTTGCAAGTTATTGGCTAAATTAAAAATCGCCAAACTGCCGGCCGCGAGCGTTGAAGCCACGACCGTAATCACTAAAAAATTTATTTGATTAAGAACGAGAGTGATGGTGCGCGGAACCATTAGTTTGCTGACGAGCAAAACATTTTTATTGCGCCAATTAAAATCAAAGGCGTATTTATAACCAACGGAAAAAATCGGGGTAATTTGAATTAGCAAATGCATAAACGAACCAAGCGCCACGCCCCAGGCCAGACCGTATATGCCCCACGGCTTAACAAAAAATAAAACGCCGATTATTATGCCGACATTATAAAAAATCGGCGCTAAGGAAAAAATAAAAAACTTTTTAAATGACTGGAGAATAGAGCTGAATATGGCTGATAAGCCCAAAAATAATGGGCTTAGAAACATTACTCTGGATAAATTTACAACCAGATTCATTTTTTCCGGCGAAAAACCCGGGGTAATCAATTTCATTAACCACGGAGCGGAAATAAATAAAATCGCGCAGACAATCACCAAGCCGACCGCTAATAAATTTAAAATACTATTGATTAATTTCCAGGCGTCAGCTTCTTTGTGTCTGGCGAGCAGAGAAGTAAATACCGGTATCAGCCCGGCGGAAACCGCGCCCAAAATCAAAATATTATAGACCAAATCGGGCAGCCGAAAAGCAGCATAATAAACATCCAAGATGTCGCCCGCCCCGAATTGCGCCGCTAAGATGCGGTCGCGGAAAATTCCTAAAAATCGGCTGACTAAAGACAGGGCGCCGATGACAATCGCCGCCGAAGTAATGGTTTTTGATTGCGAGTTAATTAATTTTTTAAACATTAAAGTAAAACCTTACGGAGTTTGTGTAAAATTAATAATCCTTTATCAAAATTAATTAATCGCCCAGTTTTCCTTGAACGATTACCGCCGCGATAACCGCCACGATAATTATGCCGATAATCCAGTAAGCCATAAATTT
>CAYIRS010000009.1:0-6942 GCA_964365895.1 uncultured Gammaproteobacteria bacterium | reverse complement strand
ATGGAACAGCCCTTGCCCTTTTCTTTGACCATCACCGGATTAAGGTCAATTTCTTTTATTTCCGGAAATTGGCAGGAAAAATCTCCCAATTTTACCAAAAGGTCAATGACGGAATTAATATCTAATGGTTTTTTGCCTCTCACGCCCTCAAATAGTTTATAAATTTTCAATTCCTTAATCATTTTATGCGCGTCATATCGCGTTAGAGGCGCGAGGCGGAAAGCCACGTCCTTGAAGACCTCGGTATAAATACCGCCGGCGCCGACCATAATTATGGAGCCGAATTGCGGGTCGCGTTTCAGGCCCATAATTATTTCCAAGCCCTTAACCATTTCCCCCACCAAATAACCGTCTATTTTTGCCCTAGAAAATTTATTTTTAATTTTGGCCTGCATTTCTTTAAAAGCGGAAACAAGCTCTTTTTCGTTTTGTAAATTTACTTTGACTCCGCCCACGTCTGATTTATGAATAACCTGCGCCGAGACAATTTTAAGCGCCACCGGGTAGCCGATTTCTTTGGCAAATTTCACCAGTTCCTTTTCATTTTTGGCCAGCTTCATTTTATTCAACGGAAATTTAAGAGGCAATAAAAGCTCGCGGGCATCGGATTCCACTATTGAATTCTTTTTTATAATTTTTGCCACCTTGGCTTTTTTTCTATAACTTGATAAATTCGCGGGTTCGCCTCGCTCGACGCGAGTCAAAGCGGGCTTGGCGTCTACGGCGGGCAATTTTTGATCTTGGGCGTATTGCCGCATTTGCGCCAAGGTTTTTACGGCCGCCCGGGGAAAATAATATTGGGGCAAAGAATATTTTCCATAAATATCATAATATTTGGAGATTTCCTCTTCGCCCATAAAGCATAAAATAATCGGCTTCTGGCTTTGGCGGCCAAGACGGCCGATGGTTTCGGCGGTTGCCTTGATTTGCGTCATTTTTTGCGGCGTCAAAACCACAATAACCGCATCCACATTTTTATCCCTTAAAGCCGCGGCCACGGCCCAGCCATAGTGGTCGGCCAAGGCGTCGCCTAACACATCTATGGGATTATTAATACTGGCCGGCGGCGGCAATTGGGTCTTTAATTTATTTTTGGTTTCGGTCGTCAATTCCGCCAACTCTAAACCATTGGCCGGCAAAAGGTCGGTCACCAAAATTCCCGGCCCGCCGGCATTAGTCACGATGGCGACCCGATTGCCCTGGGGCAAGGGTTGAAGCGAAAACCCTTTGGCAAAATTAAAAAAATCTTCGGCCTCATCTACTTCTATCACTCCCGCCTGCTTGAAAGCGGCGCTGTAGGCCTGCGCCGAACCGGCAATAGAGCCCGTATGGGAGCTTACGGCTTGCCGGCCTTTTTCGGTCTTGCCCGATTTCAAAATAATAATCGGCTTTTTCTTGGAAATCGTTTTTGCGAGGCGAATAAATTCTTGGCCATCATTAATATTTTCCAAATAGGCCTGAATCACTTTTACCTTTGGCTCGTCTTTAAAATAATTAAGCAAATCAATTTCATCAATATCAATTTTATTGCCAATGCTCACAAAATAAGCCAGGCCCAATTTTTGCGCCACGGCCATATCCAAAACCGCCGCGCCCAAAGCGCCCGACTGCGAAAAAAAGGCAATATTGCCTCTGGCTGGCGCGTGGTTGGCAAAAGAAGCATTGATGGGCAGGGCCGTGGAAATAAACCCAAGGCAGTTCGGACCCATTATCCTGAATTTGTATTTTTTCCGCAACTCGCTGATTTTTTTTTCTAAAATTTCTCCTTGCCCGCCGATTTCTTTAAAGCCCGCGGAGATGATGATTAAATTTTTACCGCCGGCCCGGCCGCACTCCTCAACCACCGCGGCCACAAATTGGCTGGGTATGGCAATAATCGCCAAATCAATATTTTTCGGCGCTTTTAAAATTGAGGGGTAGGCCTTGAGGCCCTCAATTTTTACCTCGTCTAAATTAATGGGATAGATATCGCCCTTAAATGTTTTCTTTAAATTTAACAAGATGTCGTTTCCGACTTTCCCTTTTTTATTGGAAGCGCCGATAACGGCGACGGATTTAGGGTGAAAAAATGTCTCAAGCCCTCCCGAAAGTTTGTTGACCATTTTAAATCTGATTTTATTTATTACTTTTATATTTTAACATAATTTTCGGATAAATTAAAACTCGCGCTTAAAGCGGGGAATTTTCATTTTAATATATTCCAAACTCTGGATCCCGGCTCCCCGCTCGCCGAAGCTCGCTATTTATAGTGTGGCCTCGCTATCGCTCGGCCTTACTTATTCTTAATCGCGGCTTGGGCGGCGGCCAATCGGGCGATTGGCACCCTAAAGGGCGAGCAGGAAACATAAGTAAAGCCCTCGCGGTGGCAGAATTCCACCGTGTTGGGTTCGCCGCCGTGTTCCCCGCAAATGCCGATTTTCAAATCCGGCCGGACTGATTTGCCCTTGGCGATGGCAATCCTGATTAATTCGCCGATGCCTTCCTGGTCTAAAACCTCAAATGGGTCCCGGTCATAAATTCCCTGCGCCACATATTCCTTTAAAAATTTGCCGGCGTCATCTCGGCTAAAACCAGCGCCCATTTGGGTTAAATCATTAGTGCCGAAAGAGAAAAATTCGGCTTCCTTAGCGATTTTGTCGGCCACCATTGCCGCTCTGGGCACTTCAATCATGGTACCGATTTTATATGAAATTTTAAGGCCCGCTTCTTTTAATTTCTGTTCCACAATATCAATAGTCCGCTTTTTTAATATTTCAAATTCTTTGGCCGTGCCGACCAAGGGAATCATAATTTCCGGCTCAACTTCGGTGGCGCGGCCGCATTGAGGACAGGCCCTGGCCACTTCTATCACCGCCTCAATAATCGCGGTAACTTGCATATCATAAATTTCCGGATAAGTAATGGCCAAACGGCAGCCGCGATGGCCCAGCATGGGATTGAATTCGTGAAGCTCGGAAATTTTTGCCTTAATCGTGCCGACATCAACTTGCATTTCTCGGGCTAATTCATAAATATCTTTTTCTTCGGTGGGCAAAAATTCATGAAGCGGCGGGTCAAGCAAACGAATGGTAACCGGAAAGCCATCCATAGCGTGAAATATCCCGATAAAGTCCTGCTTTTGATACGGCAATAATTTAGCCAAGGCCTTTTTTCTGCCAGCCCCGTCCGAAGCCAAAATCATTTCTCTGACCGCCTTAATCCGATCACCTTCAAAAAACATATGTTCGGTTCGGCAAAGGCCAATACCCTCGGCGCCAAATCCCCTAGCGATTTTCGCATCATGCGGGGTATCGGCGTTGGTTCTAACGCCCAATTTTTTAACCTCATCGGTCCAACCCATTAAAACCGCAAAATTATCGCTCAATTCCGGGTCTTTGGTCGCTAATTTGCCTAAATAAACCGTGCCGTCAGAACCGTCTAAAGTGATAAAATCGCCTTCTTTTATGGTGATGCCCTGGCTATTGATAGTAATTTTTTTTTCTTTTTCATTAATGAGCAAATCAGCGCAGCCGGCCACACAGCAAGTGCCCATGCCGCGAGCCACCACGGCCGCGTGGGAAGTCATGCCGCCGCGAGCCGTTAAAATGCCCTTGGCCGAGTGCATGCCGTCAATATCTTCGGGCGAGGTCTCCATTCTTACCAAAACCACATCTAATCCCTGCTGGACTTTTTCCAAGGCCTCTTGAGCGGTAAATACCACTTGGCCAACGGCCGCTCCCGGAGATGCCGGCAAACCCTGCGCCACCGGCGCGGCGGACTGCTTAGCAATCGGGTCTAATTGTTTATGCAATACTTGATGTAATCGGTCGGGCTCCACTTTCATAATCGCTTCTTCTTTGGTAAGCAAGCCCTCACCCACCAATTCCACGGCAATATTAACCGCGGCTTGGGCCGTTCTTTTTCCGTTTCTATTTTGTAAAATAAATAACCGGCCAGCCTGAATCGTAAATTCCATATCCTGCATATCTTTATAATGTTCTTCCACTCTTTTGCAAATTTTAACCAATTGGTCATAAACCTCGGGCATCTGGTCTTTTAATTTTTCCACGGGCTGAGGCGTTCTAATGCCGGCCACCACATCTTCGCCCTGCGCGTTCATCAAATACTCGCCATAAAATTTATTTTCGCCGGTAGACGGATTTCTGGTAAAGCAGACGCCCGTGCCCGAGGTTTCGCCCAAATTGCCGAATACCATGGCCTGAATACTAACCGCCGTGCCGATCAAGCCCCTGATATTATTAATTTCGCGATATCTGATGGCGCGATGATTATGCCAAGAATTAAATACCGCCTCAATGGCCAGTCGCAACTGCTCCTTCGCGTCTTGAGGAAAATCAACGCCCTTTACCTCCCTAATTTTTGCCTTATATCTTTTGACTATTTCCTGCAAATCATCGGCGGTCAAATCCAGATCGTATTCGGCGCCGGCCGTGTCTTTGATATTTTCTAAAATTTCATCAAATTCCGCCGACTCTACGCCCATGACCACTTCACCGAACATTTGGATTAATCGGCGGTAGGAATCCAAAGCAAATCTCGGATTATTGGTTTTTTGCGCCAAACCGACAACCGACTGGTCGTTTAAGCCCAAATTTAAAATCGTATCCATCATGCCCGGCATGGAAGCGGCCGCGCCCGAACGCACCGAAACCAATAACGGGTCTTGGGCATCGCCGAGCTTTTTACCGATTTTTTGTTCTAAGTCAGCGAGTTTTTTTTCTATCTGCCGGGTAACCTCGGCCGGATAAACTTTATTATTTTTATAATAAGCATCACACACTTCAGTGGTGATGGTGAAGCCGGGCGGGACATTAATGCCCAAACCGCTCATCTCGGCTAAATTTGCGCCCTTGCCGCCCAAAAGCGCTTTCAGGTCTTTATTTCCCTCCTCAAAAGAATAGACATATTTTTTGTTGCCGCTCATAATTTGTAAATTATTTTTATTTAATTATTATAAATACCCGCATAGCAAATTTTGAATTTTACAATTTTGAAAAAGACTCATTATCGTCATTGCGAGGAGTCGTAATCGGCGACGAAGCAATCTAACATTTTCCAATAAGATTGCTTCGTCGTCCCGACGATTACGTCGGAACTCCTCGCAATGACGATACAAAATTATTTCAAAATTCCAAAATTCAACATTCAAAATTATTTTGGCGTTAAAAAAGACAGACCAACTTATGGTCTATCACCTTCCTTTTATTTAAATGCTATTGAGAAATTTGCCTTTTCGTTAAAATACCGTTCTGGGCGCCGATTTTTGCGACGACGGAAGCCGAATTTTTTATCCCCCACGCCAAGGCGGTCTTAATATTTTTACCATAAATCAAAGCGCCTGTAAAGGCGGCGGCAAAAGCATCGCCCACGCCCACCGTGTCCACGCTTTTACTATCCATCGCTTTCATATAATAATATTTTTTGCCGTCATGAACATAAGCCCCTTTGGCGCCGTCGGTAATGACGGCTATTTGCGGGCCCAAGCCCTTGATATATCTTAACAAGCCCCTAATATCTTTTAATCTTTTAAATTCCAACGCCTCGTCGTGATTTAAAATAAATAATTTTATTTTGGGCAGATAATTTTTTAATTTAGACGGTTGTTTTAATTGATAGCCGCCCGGATTCCAAATAATATTTTTGCCCGTGGCCATGAGCTTTTTCATTATCTCCTCCCAAGTATCCTTGGGCAAAGACGACACATAAAACCAATTTGTCTCTATCTGCGCAAGGGGCAAATCGGCGCCGCTAAGCAAATCATTGGCGCCGCGATAACCAAAAACCACATGCTCGTGTGATTCGCCCCTGACCGCCAAAATGACAGAAAAGCCGGTGGTTTCTTTTTTATTGATTTTAATAAATAAAGTGTCAATGCCCTGATTTTTAAAATTCTTTAAAATTTCCCGGCCATTGTCATCATCACCGAGGCGGCAAATGGCGGCGGTTTTCAGGCCCAGTTTAGAAAAGGTGACGGCCGTATTGGCCGCGCCGCCGCCAAAAGAAAAATAAAGTTTGTCCGCCGTTATCTTGGCGCCATATTCAAAAGCGAGAAATTTCTGCCGCGTAATATTGTTGGTGGTAATCAATCTGCCGTCGCCGGAGTAAAACATAATATCGCGGGTCGCCCCGCCAATCGTTATGACGTCAAATTGTTTTTTATTCTTTTGATTTTGCATAATTTAATTATAACAGTGATCTTTTTTAATTACAAATTATAATTTTGCCGCGCCTTGCCTAATAACTTCTATTTTATTATTTTCGATTTTTATCAGCGTGGACGGCTCGGATTCCATTCTGCCTGCGTCAAAGTAAAAATCAACTTGCTGACCAAAATATTTTTCGGCTTCTTTAATGGTTTTGGCTAGAATCAAACCTTCTGGATTGGCGCTGGGAGCGACTAATGGTCCGGTTTGTTTTAAAATTTTTATTAAGTCATTTTTATCCGGTAGGCGGAAAGCCAAGTTTTTTGTCCCCCGATGCAAATATTCAAACCCCTCTTCCGGGCAGGGCAGAATTATGCTCACCGGCCCCGGCCAATATTTTTTCAATATCTTCCTGGAAACCCCCTCCACTTTATAAGGGAAGGCCGCACTATTAACCCCCTCCCCTCGTCTGGGGGGGAGGGCTGGGGAGGGGTCTAAATTATTAATATTAATCCCAAATAATTTTAAATCGTCAATTGAACTTATTAAGATAATAAACGGCTTATCGGGCTGTCTTTTTCTGACTTTATAAATCCTTTCCACGGTCTCCGGCAATAAAGCGCGCCCCACCAAGCCATAAATCGTATCGGTCGGAAAAATACCAATACCGCCTTGTTTTAAAATTTCAATAATTTGTTTTTGGGACTGTTCCATATTTTCAAATTAAATTAAATGAGATGGTTGCAAAACTATTTTAGCTATAAATTTAGGACTTTTTGAGCGAGACAAGGAGGGCCAG
>CAYIRS010000008.1:0-11064 GCA_964365895.1 uncultured Gammaproteobacteria bacterium | reverse complement strand
CTATAGGCCTTTATATAAATTATCAATCTGCTGGATAATTTTCTGCCAGCCGTATAATTCTCTGGCTCTAATTTGAGCGCTCTCTCCCATTTGTTTTTTTAGTTTGTCATCAGTTAATAATCTAATCAATTTTTCCGACAAATCATTAACATCGCCCGGCTTAATTAATAATCCCGTCTCGCCGTCTTTTAATGTCTCACGGCTTCCGGGCCAATTGGAAACGATGACGGGTAAGCCGCAGGCCTGCGCCTCGGCCGTCACAATGCCGAAACTTTCGGTGCTGGCGGTTGAGGGCAAAACGAATACATCAGCCAGAGAATAATATTTAGGCAAGTCAATATTATCTATCCAGCCCGTAAATATTACATTTTCATTTATACCTAAATCCAAGGTAAATTTTTTATAATATTCTTTTAAATCCCCTTCACCGACAAGCAACAGCTTAATTTTAATATTTCCCCCAATGTCTTGAACGGCTTTAAATAATATCTCTACCCCCTTGAAATAATGCTGTTGGTCCAAACCGCCGACAAAAATTATCACCTTATCAGCCTGAGCAATATTATATTTTTGCCTTAGACCATCATCTTTTGTCTGTGGTCTAAATATATCCTCATCAATGCCGTTTGGTATGGCCACGAATTTATCCGGCCATTTTTTTATATATTTTGCCAAATATGAATTCTCCCCGTGGTCAAATGACAAAACAATAATTTTATTACTCGCCCTAACAATGGGGCCCAGAAATAATTTTATATGCCAGCTAAAAATTATTTTTTGCCAGCCGCGGCCAATCGGATCCATCTGATAATGCAAAATCAATTTTTTATCCTGATGAAAAAATTTAAACAGCCAGATAATCAAATCAGTGCCGAAAAAAGGATAATAAAGATGGATAATATCAAAATTTTTTAATCGGCCTAAAAGAACGAATAAAAAACCGGCCAAGCCGAGGCGGGGCCACATGGGCAAATAATTTACTTTAAAATTTTCTTGCCCTGCCTTGGTACTGTTGTATTTTGGCGTAAATACTTCTACCCGATAATCTAATGCCGCTAATTTTTTAGCGTGATAATAAGCATTATTGCCCATGCCCCCACCTTGAGGCGGCCAAGCGCAAACAACGATCGCTATACTATTGCCCATTTTTATTTTTTACGTTAAAATAAAGACACTTAAAGTATAGTATTTTGAGCCATTTTAGTCAAAAATAATGTTTTTATTAATTTATTAACCATAAATAATATGGCCAACGGCAAAAGTTTCACCGCCGAGGAAGCGAAAAATATCGGCGAACAGTTGGGCATTGTCTGGGATAAATTTGACGTAGAGCAATTTATAACGGGCCTAAATGTGGAATCGGAGCATGGCACGCGCGACGCCAAAACCAATGTAACTAATGACGACCCGTTAATGACCGGGAAAATCGCGCTGGCTCACCTAAATGAATTCCCCGATTATTATATCCGCCTTCACGAAATGGAAATGGAGGCGGAAGAATTCTGGGGCAAGAAAAATTAAAATGGAAGAAATAAAATTGGGAAAATATCAACACAGCAAGGGCAAATTTTATGAAGTTATTGGTGTTGCCCATCACAGTGAAACTTTTGAGGAGTTGGTTGTTTATCGTGCTCTTTTTGATTCGCCAGAATTTGGTAAGAATGCGCTTTGGGTCAGACCAAAAAAAATGTTCCTCGAGAACGTTACTCTAAATGGCGAAATCTTGCCTCGCTTCAAGTATATTGGCCCAATGAACGATTAATTAAAAATATCCAGCAAAAATAAAAATCCTCGGCACCAATGCCGGGATTTTTATTTTTCTAAAAAACCGACAAAAAATCCCTACCAAAAAATAATATTTCTGACAATAAAAAAATATGCCTCCATTAAAGGATTAACCACATATGTTAATATGGGATAACTGACTTCTTGAAATTTAATCGAACCCACATATTCTTCAAGGATTTTCCGATCTTTTATTTTCCTAATTTGAAATTGAGCCGTTATTCTGTGGCTTAAAATTGACGGCAGATGCCCAACAAGCCAAAAATAGCCCCATAATTTTTCTTTAAACCAGCCGTTTTTTATGGCATAGAAAATCATGCCCAATTCCATCAAAATCAAAGCGGGTAAAATCACAATCAAAGTCAAAATCCGGTAGTTTTGCAATAAAATAATCCATCTATTCCTTTCCATATAATAAAATTTGTATTTGGCCTTACTGTAATTATATTTATGATAAACCACGGCCAGCGGGTCTAATAAAATCTTATAGCCCGCCAGCCGCATTTTCCAGCCCAAATCAACATCCTCGTGATACATAAAAAGCCGGTCGTCAAATAAGCCCGTCTTTTTTAAAACCGACATTTTTAGCAAGCAGGCGGCGCCGGAAGCATAGGGCAATTCAAACGGCTCGATAATATTATACTGGTCTTTATAATGATATTTATTACAAAAAGCAAAACCCAGAAAATGAATGCTGTTGCCGAAACTGTTAATCAATTGTTTTTCCGGCCAAAGCAAAAGCTTCGGCTGGACGGCCGCGATCGTGCTATCGCTTTCGGCTAATTTAACTAAACGTTTAAGCCAATTTGGCTCAACAACCGTATCTTGATTCAATAAAACCAAATAATCGGCTTTCTGTTTTTGCGCCAAAAAATAACCCTGATTATTGGCCCGGGCAAAGCCGGCATTTCTATTGTTGGTTATCAGTTTTATTTGGGGATACGCCTCCCGCAAATAACCAATCGTGCTATCCGTGGAATGATTATCAATCACAATAATTTTTACCAAGTCCTTGGGATAATTTTGATGATAAACGGTTGCTAAACATTCCGGCAAATAATGACGGGCGTTGCGCGTCACAATAATAATGGTAACCCTTTTATCCGTCTGCGCCATATTTCGTGATAATTATTAATTTATTTTTTTTATTGAAAATGATCGCTAGGCCGTTTAATAACTCCAAAAAAATCCTCGGCAGAAAAAATTTCCCCTTCAGCGGAAAAATTCTTTTAGCCGCTGTATTTTTCTGGTGTATCTCTAAAATTTTAAATCCATTATCCGCCAGTAATTTTACCAATGATTTTTTGGAATGTAAAAATAAATGATGATAGCCGAACATCCAAGCGGCTGGCCAAACAAGGCCTAAATCCGCCAAAAATAATATAAATTTATTTATTAAACCGTTATTATTAGGCGTTTCCATAATAAGATATCCCCCTTTAACCAGCCAGCCGCCTATCTTTTTAATCACGGCCGTCTGACGGGGCAAATGTTCCAGCAAATCCCACATAAAAACCACGCCGAATTTTTTCTCATTAAAATTGATACTTTGCGCGTCAGCCGCAATACATTCGACCCCAAAATTATTTTTTGCAAAGTCCACTGCTTGGCTGCTGATTTCCACTCCCAAACCCTTAAAATCATTACGCTTGATAATGTCCAAAAAGACGCCTCCCCCGCTGCCTAAGTCCAAAATTTCCCAGGTCTTATTAAAATCGTATCTGCGGACAAAATTTAAAAAAAAATCTTCCTGCTCTTTACCCTCTTTGGTTTGTCTATAATTTTTAAGATCCCTATAATAATTATCCTTCTGGCCGATGCTATCGTAACCTTGATAAAAATCGTTTAAAAAATTTTCGTCGGGAATGGGGTCGGTGTAGACCAAGCCGCAAAACGAACATTTTAATAATTTATAATCGCCCTGGCCGATTTTGTGGTAATCAAGATATAATTTTGCTTTTCCCCGGCAAAGGGGGCAAAGATTATTCATTTTTGTCCTTATCTTTTAAAGCAATTTCGCGAATTATTTTAGTAATATTTGATTCTATTTTCTCAATCCTTAATAATAATCTGAACAATAAATAAAAAACCAAAATAACCGAAACATAAACCACCAAGTCCACCCCGCGAGTGACGCCGACTTTAATCGCCAAAAAACTCGTAATATCCGGCCACCAAATCACCACTATGGCCGCCAGCCAGATGATCAGCCAGCTGGAAAAAACACCAAAACCGATCTCCTTGTTTTTTAATTTAAAAATCAACCTTAAAATTATTAAGACGATAACGACAATTAAAATGGGTTGAATGAAAAGCATATTAATAATTTATTGTCATTGCGAGGAGCTGTAATCGGCGACGAAGCAATCTGAATGGTAATTTATTAGATTGCTTCGTCGTCCCGACGATTACGTCGAAACTCCTCGCAATGACAATACAAAATTATTTTTTTACAATTAGATCCCACAAAATTTTAAAAGCATTTAAAATGCTTTGACCTTTTTGCTTTGAATAGGCGGTGTACAAAATCGTCACCGGAACCTCGGCGTATTTTAATTTTTTATCGGCAATTTCTTGCAACAGTTCCGAGGCATAGGCCTGCCGGTCTTGGGTTAAATTAATTTTTTTTAAAGCCGCCGCGCTCCAGGCCTGAAAACCATTATGGACATCGGTCAATTTTAAGCCAGTCGCAAATTTTGTAAAAATTAATCCTAATTTTAAAATTATTAATTTTAGAATCGGCGCATTCTTGGCTTGGCCTAAAAATCTTGAGCCCAAAACAACTTCATATTTACCCAATAATAACGGCTCTATTAAATCTTTAATCTCCTCGGCCAACATCTGACCGTCAGCGTCAAAAAATACGGCCGCTTCATAATTATTTAGTAAAGCGTATTCTAGGCCGGTTTTTAAAGCCGCCCCCTGTCCCCGGTTTATTTTATGAATTAAAATTTTAGCGCCCGCTTGGCGCGCCAAATCAGCCGTGTTATCGCCGGAACCGTCATCCACCACCAAAACATGGTAATTTAAATTTACAATCTCGGCCACAATGCCGTGTATTTTTAAACCCTCATTCTTGGCGGGAATTATTACCAGTGTTTTCATGATTAAATTATGACACTTTTTTCTAAAAAAAACAAATCAAAAAACCCCTCACCCTACCCTCTCCCCGATTACGGGGCGAGGGACTTTTAATGAGGAATTTTAATATCGTGCCCCCTCTCTTAATTTCCCTCTCCCTCCTGGGAGAGGGCAGGGTGAGGGCGGGGCGAGGATGAAGGGGCACCGGTTAAATCTTTCCAGTGAGATTTACCCAGCACTAAAACTATGGTGCTGGGTTTAATACCTCGCTGGAAGGCATTGGATTTATTCAACTAATTTTTCGGGTTCCAAAATATTCACCTGGGCGCTTAAATAATCAGCGGTTTTTTTAAGGCCCTCATCCAGTAAAATTATCGGAAACCAACCCAATTTCTCTTTGGCCAAAGAAATATCCGGCAACGGCTGGGTAATCATCAAATCACTTTTTTTAACGTATTTAATTTTAGATTTGGACTTGGTTATTTTAATGATTTTTTCGGCTATCTCGCTAAAATTGCTTCGCCATTCCGAACCCAAGTTAATCGGCCCATTTTCCGCGCTCTCCATGGCTTTTATCAGCGCCCTGATTAAATCGTCAACATAAAATAAGGTGTCGGCGCTGTTTTTGTCGCCATAAATAAGAATGTCTTTGTTGGAAATCGCCGCTTTAATCATTTCCGGAACCATCCGGCCATCATCAAGCTCCATTCGCGGGCCATAACAATTAAAAATCCGGACAATTTTTGTGTCCAAATCATATTTCAGGCGATAATTATTGACTAAGGTTTCCCCGAATCTTTTGGCCTCGGCAAAACAGGCGCGCTTGCCCAATTGATCAACTCGGCCAATATCGCTTTCTGAAATCAGCTCATCTCCCATAACTTCGCCATAAACCGCGGCGCTGGAAGTATAAATAAATTTCGCTTTATATTTAACCGCCAAATCCAAGCAATTCTTTAACCCGATGGAATTAACCGTTAATGTTTCTATGGGATACTGGCTATAAGCCGAGGGTGAAGCCGGCGAGGCCAAAAAATATATTTCCTGAACCCCCTGAAATTCAATTTTAAATTTTTCCAGCGAAGGATAATGCTCCAAGTCAATCGGATTAATAATGTCATGATTGATAAATTTAAAATTAGGGTCCTGCAATAAATGAGCGATATGGATTTCGGCGCCGGTCAAAAAATTATCAACGCAGATGACTTTATTTCCCTCCACTAATTCATCGCAAAGATGGGAGCCAACAAAGCCGGCGCCCCCGACGACTAAAATATTCTTTTTGTCAAAAATTGCGTGTTTAGCCATATTATTTTATTAGATGGTTATAAGTTTATTATACAAAAACGGGGGCAAATAACAAGGGCGGTGAGGAATTGAGATGGTTGCAAAATTACTTTTAAGCGAAATTTAGAACTTTTTGTCCAAGACGAGGAAAGCCAGCAAAATGATTTGAGCCGTAGCCGAGCTACGGTGAAAATCATTTTGCGCCGTCTTGACGAAGTATTGGACAAAAAGAGCAAATTGCAGCAAAAGGAATTTTGCCACCATCTCATTATAATTCAACTTTTCTAAAGGTCCAAATTTTATTTAAAGTAAAATTTACGAAAGCCACAATAAATGTACTCAATAATTTAGCCGCCAAATCATGAAAACCAAAATATTTAACAAAAATAAATAATGATGATATGTTTAAGGCCATACTAATAATATTAGCCACAATAAATTTTATATATTGTTCCCTGACATTCTTGCCTCCGTGTCTGAATGTCCAGCGACGATTGATAAAAAAGCTCCAACTCACGGCAATAAAAAAAGAAAATACAGCCGCCAAAATATAATAGATATGGAAAATCCTGGTAAAAATCCAATAGCCAGACATATCTATGGCCAAATTGGTTAATCCGACCAAACAAAATTTAATAAATTCCTTGGCGATCGGATATTTCTGAAATAAATAAAATTTATTAACCGAGACGCTAATTTTTCTGATCATTTATTATAAATTAAAATATTCTCTTCCAGGCCGCTGATGGCGTCTCCGGTCCCATAATCCAGGTCCGACCGGACGTTTTTGATAATGGCCTCGGATTTAAATTTGTTGGCGATAAAGGCCTCGGGCAAAACCTTTCTTTTAAGATTCTTCTCTATATACCAAATGTCTTGGGAACCTTGATATTGAATCAGCGAGCCGTCGGGATATTTGGCATTATTATTTAATTTGCAATAACCGTCATTATTATAATCCGCCTCAACATTGCTCCCCAAAATTACTGCCCGACTTTGCCACTTGGCGCCATACAGAGCCGAAGCGGCGTTTCCATTGATAATATGGCATAAAAACGAACCGGTAGTGACGGCATAGACCCTTGGGCTATTATCAAATTTAATCAGCTTGACTCCCGGCCTCAGACCGATATTCTTGCCCACCTTAAGCGAGTCAAAGTCGGCTTGAGAAATGGTTCTGACATCTTGATCCGCCCACCGGCCGCTATACCAAGACCAATAAGTCACTTCATTGGGAAATAAATGCCTCTTCTGGTTGGCCTCAATGTAATAGACCGCCGGGGACCAGGGTAATTTGGCGACATAGCCCTTCATCGGCGTGGAGGTGGCATTAACCGCCTTGGCCACGTTTAATCGGCCGCTGCCAATCATACCGGCAAAGCCCGGATTTTTTTCATCAATATTATCAGTATTATTGACAATCGCCGAAATTATTTTTTGCGGGCCGGCCGCTCGGTCTTTGGATTTTACTAAAGCGGCCGCGCCGGAGAGAAGGGCGGTGGATAAAGAAGTGCCACTCCAATTATAAGAATAATAATCATTAAATTCTCCCTTGTCTGAATCAAAGAAAGCCAAGCTGAATAAATTTTCCCCCGGCGCCGCCACATCCACGCAAGCGCCATAGTTGGCGAATTTTGATTTTACCTCATTAGCGTCAACCGAGGTGGCCACCAATAACAGCTGACTATCCGACTTGTTGCCATAACAGGCGGGATAAGACGGGGTCTTATTCAAATCAATGCCTCCGGAAGATGATTCGGCATTGCCCGCCGCCACCACGATTAAGACGCCCTTATCTTTGGCCCATTGAATGGTTTTAAATGATTCCTCGCTATAATCATAACCCACTAAGCTCAAATTTATGATATCGGCCCCATTGTTGACCGCGTATTTTATGGCCGTAATTAAATTGCTCATTTCCCCCTCGCCGTTGCTGCTCAATATCCGAATCGGCATAATTTTAGCATTGAAAGCCACGCCGGAAATCCCCTTGCCATTATTGCCGACCGCGGCAATAATCCCCGCGATGGCCGTGCCGTGATTGATGCCGTCGGAATTATATCCCGGCTCAAACTTCGGCCTCGGATCGGGACTGTTTCCAACAAAATCCCAACCGCTTACATCGTCAATGTAGCCATTTTTATCATTATCAAGGCCGTCGTCCGGGATTTCGTCGGTATTTTTCCAAATATTAAATTTTAAATCGGGATGATTAATATCAACGCCCGAATCCAAAACCGCCACTATCACCCCGTTTCCCTGCGCCGTGTCCCAAGCCCTCTCTACATTAATCTGATACAAATAATTCTGCTGGGAATAAAGCGGGTCGGACGGAATATAAGCCAAGGCGGGCGAGGCGATAAAAAACATGATAATTAAAAAAATTAAAGCCGCCAACCGGCGAATTAAATAATTTTCTAAATCCCAATCCGCCAGCTGGCGGACAAATGACAAATATCCCATCAAAAAAGTTTTATTTATTTACATATAATATATCACAAACCCGAAATAAATGGTAGTTATGGACATCACATAAATAAGCCCTTGCTTTTCGCGGAATTTTGTTATATAAACATATCATATCATATGTCCGACTTATTGCTGAAAACCAAAAAAATTATTCTGCTTCTCGGCGACGCCGCCGTGCTTTATATTTCCTTATACTTAACGTTAATCGCCAGATACGGTTATACCGATATAGGCGCAAACTGGGAAAAGCATCTTTTGCCATTTTCGCTGATTTTTATCATCTGGCTGGTTATTTTTTTCATTTATGATTTATATGATTTGAAAATAAGCTATAACACCAATAACCTAATCAACGCCCTAATCAGAATTTTAATCATTAATTTGGTTATCGCGGTTATTCTTTTTTATTTTTTTAATCCCATATTGCACGGCCTAAAACCGCAAAGAATTTTAATTATTGACTGGGGCATATCGCTGATTATATTATTCTTCTGGCGGAAAATATTTTACAATCTGATTAAATCGCCGAATATCGTCAACCGGGTCTTGGTTATCGGCCGATCGCCGCTGGGCAATGACCTGATCAGCGAGATAGATAGGCGACCGCAATTGGGCTACCGGGCCGCAAACGCGATTCAAATGCCCGAGGATTTAAAGGCCTACTGCCTAAATAATAATATAGATATATTGATAAGCGCCCAAGACCTTAAAAACGACCAAGAGCTTTCCCAAGAGATATTTAAATGCTTATCTTTGGGCGTTGACGTGTATAATATAAACAGCTTTTACGAAACAATAACCAATAAAATACCGGTTGAATATATAGAACACGGCTGGTTTTTGGAAAACATGGCCGAACATTCAAAAAAATTATATGAATTGGCCAAGAGATTTTTAGACATAATCTTATCAATATTAGGATTGATGGTGGCGATTTTTTTAACGCCATTAATCGCTCTCGGCATAAAATTGGCCGGTCCCGGGCCGATAATTTTCAAACAAATCAGAACGGGCAAAAATGGCAAGCAATTTTTAGCCATGAAATTTCGGTCAATGGTTAATGAAGCGGAACAAAACGGCCCCCAATGGGCGCAAAAAAACGACCCGCGCATTACAAAATTCGGTTCGTTTATGAGAAAAACCCGCCTTGATGAAATCCCGCAATTGATTAATATATTAAAAGGCGAGATGAGTTTTATCGGGCCGCGGCCGGAGAGACCGGAATTCGTGGAGACACTGGCCAAAACCATCCCGTTTTATAATGAACGACTTTTGGTCAGGCCGGGACTAACCGGTTGGGCGCAATTAAAAGGCCCAAACTATGGCGGCTCGCCCGAGGAAACGTTGGAAAAATTGAAATATGATTTATACTATATAAAAAATCGGTCTTTTATTTTAGATATAAGCATAATTTTAAAAACCATAAAAACCGTTTTGAGCGGGAGGGGGCAGTAGATGGCGAATAGCGAATGGCTTATAGCTTATGGCAAATAGCATGTGGCAAATGACGAATAACGGGTGGCGAATAGCGAATAATTTATAGAAACGGGGCGTGCCCCGTTTTTTTATTTTTTAAATTTAAAAATTTCAGAATATTTATATTCAAAAATAATTTCGTGCTGGCCGGCCGGCACTAAGACCGCTTGGAATAAATAATTAGCCGGATAAATTTTGGTTGGTTGCCCGTCAATGGTCGCCCGCCAACCGGGCAAATTTTGTTCGTTGAATATAAGCCAGGCATCGGCGGCGGATTTAATTTTTATTTTAGCATAGCCGCTGGAATATTTTTCCACTCCGATTTCCGTTTTTTGAGCGGCTATCGGCGGACAATTATCACACTCAATAAAAGTCGTTTCATTAAAGTTATTTTTATTATCGGTAATAATTTTATAATTATCATCGGCCGGATTTATATACTTGACATTTTTAGCCAGAAAAAATAACGGCAAATAATCAGGATTTTCATAAACATAAATGGGAATTTGGTATTTTGTCGCTTTGGTTTCAAAAACTTTTTTCAAGTCCTTATTTTCTAAATTATAACCAGAAATTACGTATTTTACCCCGAGTAGATCCAATAAATTATGTCTCTCCTGAAATAATTTTATTTTATCCGCCAAGGATATTTTTAAATCAACCAATCTTTCGCTGGCCACGGCGCGGTCACTGCCAATTGAAGCGATTACGGCGCCATATTTTTTAGGCATCATGCTGTCAAAGCCGTCGGCGCTCGGGATATTATAAAAATTATTCCGTTTCGGCGCCAGCAACTCCGATTCAAAAATAAATATTTCTTCCTGATCGGGCTTATAGGGCACGGTCAATTGCTCATACTCGGTAAATCCCGGCAAAAAAGAAAATATCCGACCGGGGTTTTTCAAAATAAACCGGGCGGTCTGCGGTTGATAGTTAAAAATATCCCGATTAACAACCGAAAGCATC
>CAYIRS010000007.1:10494-11127 GCA_964365895.1 uncultured Gammaproteobacteria bacterium | reverse complement strand
TGATGATTGGTTGACAAAATAAAATTTGTGTGCTATCATTTTAATGTTCAAGTAAATTAGATAGCCGCCCTGCCCCGACGTAACATCGGGGCGGGGAGGAAAGTCCGAACACCCTTTTTGGCCTTAAAGCCAAGATGTCGCGGTAGTGGGTAACGCCCACCCCCTCCGATGCGAGTCGGAGAGAGGACCAGTTCCACAGAGACAATACTATCCAGCCCCGGTTCTAGCATTGAATTCTTACACTTAATTTGGTTGAGAAAATGTTCAACAATAAGATGAATTATTAAATGCTAAAACCGGAGCTGGAGAAAGGTGAAAAGTGTCGTTAGGTATTAAGTTGGGAAAGAGATATCTCCTCAATATAATGCGAGGCGACTCGGCGGCCAGTGATGGCCTGCCCGTGGTAAACTCTACCTGGTGCAACCCCAAATTGTAGGGGGCTTGACCCCGTCAGTAATGGCGGGGCTAGATAGATGGCTATCATCCCCCACTTTCTATAAAAGTGGGGGAAACAGAATTCGGCTTATTATTTGCTTGAACAAACAAAAACCTCAGAAATGGGGTTTTTGATTTTTTTTGTTAATTTATGGTATATTGCAGTTAATCTTGATTACTCTAATAAATTCGTCATAT
>CAYIRS010000007.1:0-10484 GCA_964365895.1 uncultured Gammaproteobacteria bacterium | reverse complement strand
ATCGGAAAACAGAATTCGGCTTATTATTTGCTTGAACAAAATAAAAACTCCGGCAACGGAGTTTTTATTTTTGGTTAGAATTTTCCCCCTCCTCGTCCGGAGGAGGGGGTTAGGGGGAGGTCTAAATAAATATTCTCTTGGCATTTTTTTAGACCTCACCCTACCCTCTCCTTAAAACAAGGAGAGGGGGAGAAAATACCACCAGATCAAATTAAAAGGCCTCTTTTAGGAGACCTTTATTTTTTGATTTTTAAATGAACGACAATGCTCGTATATTAAATCGTTGATTGATATTTATTCAACTTGCCATAGACCCCCTTTATTATTATCCTAACAAATCTCGGAGAAAAATAAAGTCTTGCAAATATTGTTATAGTGTGGTATTATATCATTAATTGAACATTCAAAATTTAAACAATGAGCGAGGTAATAAAAATGAACATTCGCGACAATCTAAAACGTCTTTTTCTCCTTCTGTCCATGTTTATTGCATCAGGAAGAAAAAATCGGCCGTTCTGGGCGTTAATTTTTATAACAAGACGCTGCAATCAGAACTGCAAAATTTGCTATGTGTATGACAATCGCGATGGATTCATGGACCTTGAAGACTTTCGAGAAATTGTAGATCATCTCAAAAAACTTGGCGTGAAGGTAATATCTCTCTTTGGAGGAAATATAACTCTTCACCTGAATTTATGCGAGATGGTCGACTATATTCATGAACGAGGATTGTTTTCATATCTTAGTATCGACCTAACCAGTTGCTCATTAGCAAAAATTGAAGAAATTTTCAGGAGACATCCACATGTGATCAGTTTCTCTTGCGATCATGTCAATTCGACATATGGTGACAAAAAAGGACTGAATCTATTGGAGGACAAAATATCTTTTATCCGCAAAAAATCTCCTTGCACTCTTCTTCAATGCAATATCGCTCTCTTAAAGGGCAACATTGGGAACGTGCCGCTGATTATATCGCAATTGCACAAGCTGTGCGACGGTAAAATCGGCTTCACTGTTTTCCCAACCAGCTTCCCTTTTGAAACAGGGAGAGATTTATCTTTGGCAAAACAGTTGCAAATCTGTCAAAACGACAAAGGCCAGATACTTGAATTGATTGGCTGGTTGAGGCAAAGAAGAAAAGACGGGTGGATTATTATGAACCCCGATTCTTATTTGAATCACCTGCCGGAACATTTATGCGGCGAGGGCTCGTGGAATTGCGCAGCCAATAAATCTATTCTTACTGTCGACACAACAGGAGAGATAATTCAATGTTCGTATCAGCCGTCAGAAATTTTTAGGAAGCAAATAATCAGACCTGAGGTTGAAAGCGGCTGGCTCGGTGGCTACTCCAGAGCTACTTGCAAAAGTTTTGAAAAAATGTGGGCCAGAAAACCAGAAAAAAGTTACCAACTTTATGAATTTTCTTTTTTTCATATCACTGACCTAACTCCTCATTTTTATAAACAGTTGAGAAGGCCGACTCGCGAAAATCAAAAGGATAGCAACTGCCTAAAAAATTGCTTTTCTCAAGCTTATGCCTGCACATCCGGATACGAAAGTTCGTTCCGGGAAAGGCTACGGCTATTGAAGCACATCCTTTCAATATACTTTACCCGCGAATGATTCGAATCTTACAGATTCAAAATCATCCGCGGTTTTTTATAAATACCTTAAATCAACAGTTTTTGACCTTTTTGTTAATTTATGGCATATTACAGTTAATTACGAAATTAATCTTGATTGCTTTAATAAATTAGTCATATATGAAGAGATCAGAAATTGCTTTTTCCGCCAGCTTGGTGCCCATTGATTACTTAATGGTGATTTTGGCGGGAATCGCTTCTTATTATATTCGTTTTTGGGAGCCGGTGCAGAGAATCAGGCCCATAATTTTTAATTTGCATTTTGAGCCGTTTTTAAATATTCTTTGGCTGATGGCTTTGATTTGGCTCTTCAGTTTTTGGCTGGCTGGCCTTTATTCAATGAAAAGCACGCGCCGCACCATTGATGAAATTTCCCATATTATTTTGGGTTGTTCAACGGCGGTGATGATTTTAATGTTTGTCTTTTTCTTCAGCCGCAATTTATTTGATTCTCGTTTTATTATTTTGGCGGGCTGGGTGTTTAGTATTATTTTTATAATTATCGGCCGAGGACTGATTCGTTTTCTTCAGCATTTTTTATATAAGTTTAATATTGGCGTTCATCGCATTATTGTTTTAGGAAACGGCCAAATCGCCAAAGAAGCCACGGAAATATTCAAATCAAATGTAATGTCCGGCTATAAAGTCGTAGATCAATTCGCGGATTTTAATGATAACACGGAAAATGAACTTACGGCCATGATTAGCCATGATAAATTTGACGAAATTTTAGTGGCTTCGCCTGATTTCACGGCCGAGCAATCGGATAAATTAAATGATTTTTCCTATGTTAATCACATCACCTTGAAATATATCGCCGATATTTTTGATTTTCCCATCAGTAATTTTGAAATAAATAATATTTCCGGCTTGCCCATAGTGGAAGTGAAAAAAACGCGTCTTGACGGCTGGGGCAAAATAAACAAAAGAATTTTTGACTTGGTTATTTCCACCCTTTTAATAGTTTTACTTTCGCCGGTTTTTTTAATTATCGCTCTGGCCATCAAATTTGACTCAAAGGGGCCGATATTTTTCAAATATAAAAGAATCGGACAATTCGGAAAATCTTTCACTTATTTTAAATTCCGCTCCATGATTTCTAATGCTCATAAATATCGCTTTGATGAAAATTTTTTGAAAGAGCATCAAAATTTGCGCGCCGGCTCGCCCATGATAAAGTTTAAAAATGACCCGCGCATTACGCGGAGCGGGAAATTCATCAGGCGGATGAGTATTGATGAATTGCCGGAATTATTTAATGTGTTTATCGGCAAAATGAGTTTGGTCGGTCCCAGGCCGCATGAAGTTGAAGAGGTGCAAAAATATCAGGCCTTTCATAAAAAGGTTTTAACCATTAAGCCGGGCATAAGCGGTATGGCGCAGGTCTCGGGCCGAAGCGATTTGAATTTTGATGACGAGGTGCGGCTGGATATTTGGTATATGGAACATTGGAGTTTGAAGCTGGATATAATGATTTTGTTTAAAACGCCCTTGGCGGTTTTGAAAAAGAGGAAGGCGGATTAAAATTTATTATTGACAATAATACAACCTTGCTGTACTTTAATTGTAAATCTAAAATCACAGGAGGCAATAAAAATGGATCCTTCCACGGAAAGATTAGTAAAAGACATTCTTCGTGTTTTGAGGTGTCATTTTTGGATTCCGGAATTAAATACTAAAGAAATGTATGAGAGATTACATGATGATCATGATGGAACCTTTAAAGGACGTATCGGCGTTCAATTTGGACAAGATTGTGATGCCTGGGTAGCCATAGATGGCCGCACTTTCTTACGGTTTAGGACTCCCCTCGGAGGAGGATGCAGCCCCAGAGTCAGAAACGCGCTCATGATTTTAGCCCTGGCCATTAAATTGGATAATGAGAAAAATCTTCAGCAAATTCCTGATTAAAAAATTAAAAGGGAATAAAGGAAGATACTATTATCAAAATACATAGCCGCTGATAGATACCAGCGGCTATTTTCTTGCCAAAAATATACAAATTCGTTAAGATAAGGGCATGAAAATCGCGCTTGTCCACGACCATTTAGCTCAAGACGGAGGGGCCGAGCAAGTCCTTAAGGTGCTGAAGGAAATGTTTCCTGAAGCGCCGATTTTTACATCCATTTTTGACCGCAAGAATACCAACAAATTTTTTGCGGATAAAGACATTCGCACTTCGTTTTTACAAAAAATGCCTTTTGGCGTCAGCCGTTATCAATGGTGGGTGGGCTTAATTCCTTTGGCCATAGAAAATCATGATTTGATGGATTATGATATTGTGATTTCCAGCGCTTCCTCTTTTGCCAAGGGCGTGATTACCAAACCCAGCAGCCGGCACATTTGTTATTGCCACACGCCCACCCGTTATTTGTGGACCAGTACCCATTCCTATGTCCAGGAATTAAAAGTCAACCCGTTAATAAAAATATTTTTGCCGTTAACTTTAAGAAAATTGCGGCTGTGGGACCGGTTGGCGGCCGATCGGGTTGATTTTTTTATCGCCAATTCCGAAACCGTCCGGGAAAGAATCAGAAAATATTATAATCGCGACAGCCGAGTTATTTATCCGCCGGTGGCAGTTGAACAATATTATATTTCACCCCATCCCAAAAAGTTTTATTTGGCGGGCGGCCGTTTAGTGTCTTATAAAATGATTGATTTAGCGGTTAGGGCATTCGCGCGCTTGGGCATACCCTTAAAAATTTTTGGCGTTGGCCCGGAAATGAAAATGTTAAAAAAAATCGCGGCTCAAGGCGACCCATTAAAGAGCAATATTGAATTTTTGGGCCGGATTTCTGATAAGCAAAAGAGATGGCTTTTTGCCAATTGTCTTGCTTATATTAATCCGCAAGAAGAGGATTTCGGCATTACGGCCGTGGAGGCCATGGCTTCCGGCCGCCCCGTAATTGCTTATCGGGCCGGCGGCGCCACCGAAACGGTTCGCGAGGGAGAGACCGGTGAATTTTTTGATGAGCAAATCTGGGAAGAAATTGCCGATAAGGTTATTCGTTTTCGTCCGGAAAAATATCAGCCGGAAAAAATTAAAAATTATGCCAATCAGTTTAGCTTAGAGAGATTTAAAAAGAGGATAATGGAGGTGGTGGAAAATTTCTAGAATTGTCATTGCGAGGAGCCGTAATCGGCGACGAAGCAATCTAAATTTGTAGTTTAAAATAAATAGATTGCTTCGTCGTCCCGACGATTACGTCGGAACTCCTCGCAATGACAATTATATGAAGATAGGCTTTGACATCCGTTGTCTGATGAATAAAAATTATTCCGGTGTTTCTTATTACACTTTTAATCTGTTAAAGGCGATTTTTGCGCTGGATAAAGAAAACCAATATTTGCTTTTTTATAATTCTTCCAAAAAAGTTGATTTGCCGGAATTTAATCAGCCAAACGTAAAATATGTCGGTTTTCACTGGCCGAATAAAATTTTCAATCTGGCTTTAAATTTTTTTAATGAGCCAAAATTGGATAAGCTTATCGGCGGGGTGGATATTTTCTTTGCGCCTAACCTGCATTTTGTGGCTTGGTCGGAAAATTGTAAAAAAGTCATAGCGGTCCATGATTTGTCGTTTATAAGATTTCCTGAATTTTTCAATTTTAAAATGCGTTTATGGCATAAATTGATTTTAGGGAAAAATATTTTAGGCCAAGCCGATATGATTACGGCCGATTCAGAAAACACTAAAAATGATTTAATTGAATTGTTGAAAATACCGGTCGGTAAAATAAAAGTAGTTTATTTGGGCGTGAGCGATGAGTTTAGGGTTTTGGCTAAAGATGACATTCGTTTAGAAAACGCGAGAAAAAAATATAATTTGCCGGAAAAATTTATTTTATACTTGGGCACACTGGAACCCAGAAAAAATATTGAGAGCATTATTGAGGCCTATAATTTACTCTCAAATTGCGATTATGATTTAGTGATCGCGGGCGGAGTTGGCTGGAAGGCAAAAAATATTTTTAAATTGGCAAAAGAAAATCCCAAAATAAAATTTATTGGCTATATTGAGGACAGGCCGGCCCTATATAATTTGGCGAGTTTGTTTGTTTATCCTTCATATTACGAGGGTTTTGGCCTGCCGATTTTAGAGGCCATGGCTTGCGGTTGTCCGGTAATTGCCGGCGTCAATTCTTCGCAGGGCGAGGTGGTGGGCGACGCGGGACTGCTAGTGGACCCATATAATATTAATGAAATAAAAAAAGCCATGGAAATTTTATTGGCTAATAATGAATTAAGAGATGATTTTATAAAAAGGGGACTGGAACGAGCCCATGAATTTACTTGGGAAAAGACAGCGAAGAATATTTTAAGGATTTTTATTGAATAAAATGTTAAGATTTATTACCTTAAACTTTAAAAAATATTATTATTTATGAAAATTGGAATAGACGCACGGCTTTATGGGACTAAACACGGGGGAATCGGGCGATACGCGCAAAAATTAATTGAGCATTTGGAAAAAATTGATTCTGAAAATCAATATTTTATTTTTTTACAGAAAAATAATTTTGCCGATTATCAGCCGCAAGCGCCGAATTTTTCCAAGGCCTTGGCTGATTTTCGCGCTTATGGCTGGCGAGAGCAGATTTTATTTCCCAAACTTCTGAATAAACATAATTTGGATTTTGTTCATTTCACGCATTTTAACGCGCCGATTTTTTATCATAAAAAATTTATCATCACCATCCATGATTTGATAATTTCTCATTATCCGGACAGCCGAGCCACGACCTTAAATCCGTTTTTATATAAAATAAAATTATTTTTTTATAATATCGTGATAAATCATGCCGCCAAAGGGGCAAAAAAAATTATCGCGGTTTCCGAGTATACAAAAAATGATATTATTAAATTTTTAAAAGTCGCTCCAGAAAAAATCGTGGTAACTTATGAGGGTTATGACCGGCCAAAAGAATCACCCCCCCCTCCTTGTCTGAAGGAGGGGGTTGCGAAGCAACGGGCAGAAGCGAGCGGAGCGAGAGTCGATGAATGCGACCCTGGGAGCATTCAGCGCTGCCCAGGAACGGGGGGAGGTCTAAAGGGCGATTATCTTTTATATGTGGGTTCGGCCTATCCGCACAAGAATTTGGAAAAGTTACTAATGGCGTTTAAGAAAATTATAGAAACAAAAAACAATTTGAAATTAGTCCTTGTCGGCAGTAAAAATTATTTTTATGAGCGACTTGAGCAAGAAATTAAGAAATTAAATTTACAAAATAATGTAATTCTCGCCGGATATTGCGACGATGATAAATTGGCTTGCTTATATAAATCAGCCAAGGCCTATGTTTTCCCAAGTTTGATTGAGGGTTTTGGTTTGCCGCCGCTTGAAGCGCAAAGTTATGGCGTGCCGGTGGCCAGCTCAAACGCCACTTGCTTGCCGGAAATCTTGGGCGACAGCGTCCTGTATTTTAACCCCGAAAATATTAATGATATGGCGGAAAAAATATCGCGAATAATTAATGATGAAAATTTAAGAAACGATTTAATTAATAAGGGCCTTGAAAACTTAAAAAAATATAGCTGGGAAAATTGCGCCCAGAAAACACTGGAGATTTATAATTTGACATTTATTAAATGATGTAATAAAATACAAGTACCATAAGTCGCCGAGAGGCGCTTATAAAAACCCGAAAGGGAAAATCAAAATCCGAAAGGAAGAGGAGGATGTGTTATGTTGAACCTTGACAAGGAGAGTTTGCGCCTAGTACAACAATTATTGGGCGTGGATAAAGAGGGCGAAAGTGATTTTAGAGCCCAAGCGATTTTACGGTTTAATGATTTGGAAGCATTAAAATCGCACCTTTTATCGTCGTCAGTTTATTCTATCTCCATCGAAACCAGAGCAAAAATTATCAGGGGAAAAACTGCGGACATATTGCCAGATAAGCCGGGTTATTTTGCCTGGATGAAGCTACTCTCTGCAATTTTTGATTCGCCAATTTCTGACAAAGATGGTCTTGATGAGGTTGGCGGTTTGATTGTTGGGATATTTCAGTCCCTTAAGGATGGCCATCGTTTTTTTCAGGGTGAGGCCGAGGATGAATTTAGAAAATTCGAGTTTTCGGTTGTGGCGAAAATGGTTTTGGCAAAATATGATGTTCTTTGGTCTAATCGTGAGAAATTACAAAAAATAGAAACCGCCGCTAGGGAATGGATAAGACAAACCAACTCTCTGTTCGCCTTAAAACAATACTCTCCTTTATTCGAGGAAATTTATCGTAAATTACTGGGTACCCCTTCCGAAATTACCAGGTATATTTTAAATGGGCTGGTTTACGGATTATTCGGCGCCCTGGACATAATTTATATGATAAAACTCCTATCTTTTATTCCGCTTTTGGAACATCGCTCTTTATTCGCACCCCAAATACTTCAGTTACTCGATAAAATCGAATAGCAAAAAATGAACCCATTCAAAACAATCTCCGTTTCGGCGGAGATTTTTAATTTTTAAAATTTTATCCCCAGTTAATTTTTCACTGGTTGTTTTTTAATATTGATTTATGTTATAATAAACTCATAAATTTTAAAAAATTCCGGCCAGAATGAATTTTTTGGCTTGGAATTGATAAATTGATAATATTTGATATTAGTTTAATAAAGGTGGCAAATAAAAGCAAAAAAATCTCAAATTTGTCGCGATCCCGATCTAAAAAGAGCATTAAAAGCGCCAAAAGAAGACCGGTTAAAAAAGCGACCGGCAAGCGAAAGTCCGCTTCATCAAAAAAATCCCGCGTGAGCTGGCCGCTTTTGTCTATTGGTAAAATGGAGACCTCTTCAAAAAAGATAACGATTGCAAAAAATAAGGATAAATCAGTCAATATTAATATTGTTGATAATCCTCTTGATGTCTACCAATCACCCCATTTATTGGATTTATCTCAATCAAGGTTTATTGAAAAAGTCAGGCCGAGTTGGGACGGGGGTGGTTTTTTTTATAATGATTTGCCGGGCGGCGCTCTTTTAGCGAAGTTATATATTTTTGAATTATTGTCTTTTGATAAAAGTGAAATTCTTAGCGGTTTTAAAAAATTATTTAACGGCTTTATTTTTGCCGTCAAAAAGCCGTTTCAAAAAGTCAATTTTTCCGCAAAATTGCCCTTAGTAAAAAATGATAATCTTTTGGCGGCTAGATTATCTTTTTGGCAGGAAATCACTTTTATAAATTTAATTGCCGCCATTATTTCCGGATTATCAAATATTGGTCAAAACATTCACGGTCTGGCCGTTTATTTAAAACAAAATCAGCCAAAAATCGACGACGAAATTGACTTTGGCTTAAAGCCATTGGGCGCCGATGATTTGGGTCGGGATTATTCCTTGGCCGGTGAGATTTTGGCGATTGAGAGCAAGCCGGTTTTAAATATTAAGAATAAGTCGTTTTTAAATCAGAAAAAATCCTTATCATCTTTTAAAATATTTGCCTGGCCGGAATTGAAATCAGTGTCTTTTAGGAGCGTTATGGCCTTTGCGGTAATCGCCCTATTAATTGTTTTGCCGATTAAAGCCATTAATTATTGGCAGGATGTCAATGCCGCCAAGGGCCGGGTTTTGGGCGAAGCCGAACAGGCCATACAAAATTTATCCTTGGCCCAAAATCAATTGGCTAATTTTAATTTTAATCAGTCGGAAAATTATTTTTCTTCGGCCGGCCGGTATTTTGTCTCAGCCCAGAGCCAATTAAATGAGATTAAGTCATTCCTTACGGTTTTGGCGGAGAGCGCGCCGGTAAGCAATTCATTCCGCAACGGGAAAAATTTATTGTCTTTAGGCGAACACCTAGCCAACGCGGGCGAATATTTATTAAAGGGCATCAACGGATTGGCGAGCCCGCTTCGACTCAGCGAGGCGAGCGGAGAAGAACTAAAATTAACCGCTCAAATTAAAAATTTTAAAACCCAAAACAATTTTGCTTTGAACGAACTGAAATTAGCGCAGGACAATTTGAAAAAAGTGAATCTTAATTATTTGCCGGCCGAAAACCGGGATAAGTTTGTTTCCTTGCGGAAACAGCTGCCTATTTTTATGGTTAGCTTGGAAAGGATTGGCGGCCTGACTGACTTCGCGGTTAAGTTTTTAGGGGACAATGACTTGAAAAGATATTTAGTGGTCTTTCAGAATGACAATGAATTGCGGGCCACGGGCGGATTTATGGGCAGTTTCGCTTTGGTTGATTTGGCCTCGGGCAAAATAAAAGACATAAAAATACCGGCGGGCGGCACTTATGACGTCAGAGCCGGTTTTAATGAATTAATCCGGTCGCCCCAGCCGATGCAGCTTTTAACGCCGCGCTGGGAATTCCAGGATGCCAATTGGTGGCCGGATTGGCCGACTTCCGCTAAAAGCATTACTTGGTTTTATCAAAAAAGCAAGGGGCCGACCATTGACGGCGTCATTGCCATTAATTCCGATTGGCTGGAGAGTTTATTGGGAATTGTGGGGCCGATAGATTTGCCCGAATATAAAAAGACGATTACGGCGGCTAATTTTGAAGATGAGGTGCAAAAAGAAGTGGAAATAACCCGTCAAAACGACAAACAGCCCAAGAAAATTTTGGCTGATTTAGCGCCAAAACTATTGGCTAAAATTTTTAATATCCAGCCGGAAAACGTTTTAAATTTAATAGCCGCCATTAATAGCGGTTTAAACCAAAAAGATATTTTAATCTATTTATCCGATCCGCAACTGGAAAATTTTGTCGCCCAAAATAGCTGGGATGGCCGGCTGAAAAACACTGAATCCGATTATTTGAACGTCGTGGCCACGAACATCGGCGGCGGCAAAACCGACCAGGCCGTCAAGCAAAAAATTTATCA
>CAYIRS010000006.1:5905-11561 GCA_964365895.1 uncultured Gammaproteobacteria bacterium | reverse complement strand
ACATAATTGGCGGTTTTTTCAGTTTTCTCATTGATAGTTTTTAGAATCTGGTCAAATAACTCGAGTTTCCGGCGTAAACTGTTAGTAATTTTATACATGTCGCGCAAAATCATGGCCACATAATACGCGCCCCAGCCCGCAAACACGCCAATCCAAAGGATAACAAGCGCCAAAACAAGCCAGAAAATGTCTTTTGATGATTCAAACATGGGAAATTAGTTAAAAGTTAAAAGTTATAAAGTTTAAAAGATAAGAAATAAAAAACCTTATAACTTTCAACTTTCAACTTTATAACTTCTTACCTTACCTTTATATTATACTTCTTTTTTAATTCTTCAACAACCCGATGGTGAATACTTTGCGCTTCCTCCAATTTTAAGGTTTTATTTTCGTCTAAATAAATAATTCTTATGGCCACCGCCTTTTTCCCTTCGGCCACTTTTTCGCCCCGGTATTGTGATAAAAATAAAATATCTTTAATCAACGGGTCTAATTCCTTGACCGAGCTTACTATATCAGCATAAGGAACACTCCCATCTATTTCCATTGATAAATCCAAATCAAGGCCCGGAAATTTAGGTAACGGCGCATAAGTTGGACTGGTTTTAATCGCCGCCCTTAATTTGGCAAAATAAATTTCCGCGGCCGCCACGAATTTTTTTAGGCCAAATAAATATAAAACTTCTTGATTGATTGAGCCAATCTGGCCCACCGAGTTGCCCCCCGCCTTTATTTCTAAGACCTGATTCTTTTGCCAATATCCGCCGCCCTCAACCGCCTCAAAATCATAATCCGCGATATTTAGTCGCTTAAACAAACCAATTAAAGCGCCCTTTAGTTCAAAATAAGTATTCTCTTTATTGTCCCCAGCCAACACCAAGCATAAATTCATTACTTCATCGGGCAAATCATTTTCTTTTTTAATATAAATCCCGCTCAATTCAAATATTTTTATTTTTTCAAAATTACTCTCATTTTCTTCAATCGCTTGCAATATGCCCGGGACCAGCGAAGTTCGCATATATTCAAAATCAGCGCTTAAGGGATTGGCGATTTTAATATGGTCGTCAGGTCTTAAAAAGCAATTTTCGATTTGCCTCTCGGAAATAAATGAATAGTTATAATTTTCCGCGAATCCCAAACCCGCCAAAATGTCTTTTGTCTTGTCTTCAATTAAAAATTCTTGGGAGGACAAGTAATTAATTGGTATTTCACCGGCCATTAAGTTTGCCGGCAGTTTATAATAGCCGTAAATTCTGGCCACCTCTTCAATTAAATCATGTTCGCCTTCAATATCTTTATCTCGCCACCAAGGCACGCTTACAATCATGGTTTTGGCGTTTTCCGCCACCTTGAAACCCAGGCCGGCCAAAATGCTTTTTACTTTGTCTTTTTTAAGTTCAATGCCAAGAATTTTATTTACATTCTCTATGGCTAATTTAATTTCTTTTGTTTTTTCTTTATAATTTTTTACATCAATAATTTTAGAGGCCAATTTTCCGCCCGCCAATTCCATGGTCAATTCTATAGCGCGCAAAATTGCCGGATACGTTCCTTCCGGGCTTAAATCCTTTTCAAATAAATTTGAACTATCCGAATGTAAATTTAAGACCCTGGCGGTTTTGCGAACAGAAACCGGGTCAAAATTAGCCGCTTCAAAAACAATGGTTTTTGTTTCACTATGAGCCGCCGAGGACTCGCCACCCATAACTCCGGCCACCGCTACCGGATTTTTAGAATCAGCAATTACTAAATTTTCTGGATTTAACTCATATGTTTTGCCGTCAAGCGCCAATATTTTTTCACCTTTTTTGGCTTGGCGAACGATAATTTCCTGCCCTTGTAGTTTTTCATAATCAAAAACGTGCATGGGCTGGCCGAATTCCAGTAAAATATAATTAGTAATATCAACTAAATTATTTATCGGCCGAAGTCCGGCCGAAAGCAATCTTTGCTGGACCCAAAGCGGCGACGAATCAACTTTGACATCAGTCATGACCACGGCCTGATATCTAGGGCAATGGCCTGGCTCTTTTACTGAAACCGATAATTTAACATTTTTATGGATTTTCAGGTTTGGCGTTGGCTCTTTGTATAAAAATTTATCGCCGGTAATGGCCGAGGCCTCTCTGGCTACGCCGATCACGCTCATGGCGTCGGGGCGATTAGAAGTTATTTCCATATTAAAAATTTCATCTTTTAAGGGAATCACTTTTTCCAAGGGCAAGCCAACCTCAATATAATCCGGCAAAATATAAATGCCGGTATGTTCATCGCTTATGCCAAGCTCTTTTTGCGAGCACATCATGCCAAAGCTTTCCACACCTCTGATTTTTGCCTTGGTAACTTGTATCTCCCCTACTTTGCCACCGACTAAAACCACCGGCACCTTTTGACCGATTTTTATATTTGACGCCCCGCAGATAATAGTTAATGTTTCTTTGCCGATATTTACTTTGCAAACATGTAATTTATCAGCGTCCGGATGTCTTGCCAATTCTAAAATTTGGCCAACCACCACCTTGTTAAAATTTGCTTTTTTTTCGGTGATAAAATCCACGGAAGGCCCGCACAAAGATATTTCTTTGGCGAACTCATGAGCGGATTTTTTGGTGGCTAAATATTCTTTTAACCAATTATAAGATATATTCAGGTTCATAAAAATTTTGAATTTCCAATTTTGAATTTTGAAATAATGATTTAATTTTGAATTCTTTAAACAATTTTAAACTTACTGTTAATTGCCCCTTTATTTTTTGCTTCTTGCAGAAGCTTTTTTAAATCGTTTAGCGGTATAATCGGGTTAAACTGACCGAATATCCAATTACCCTTTCTTTTTCCAAATTGACTAATTATATAATAACCCAAACGGTACTCAATTTCTCCCTTATGCCATCCATGGGGAAAAGATATCTTTCCCTCATAATCCAATTTTTTTAACTTATCAAGAAAAAATACCTTCTCGGGTAAGTTTGTCTGCTGACAATATATTCTATCTTCAACAAACTCAAAAACTAATTTGCCCTTTCTGCCAATGTCTTCTGGCTTTATAATCGTTCCTTTACAATATTTTTGTGAATTACGTTTTATAAAATTATTTGCGGTTTCTTTCATAATTTTTTAAAATTAAATCATTCAAAATTATTTCAAAATTCAAAATTCAAAATTCCTAAAACTGTTCAAGAAACCTCAAATCGTTTTTATACATCAACCGAATATCATCAATATTTAACCCCGCTTTCATCAAATAGCATCTTTCCACTCCCCAACCAAAAGCAAAGCCGCTGTATTTTGTGGCATCAATACCGCCGGCTTTCAAAACATTTGGGTGCACCATACCCGAACCGGCCAATTCCAGCCAGCCCTCTTTGCACATCTTACAACCCTGCCTCGCCGAGTCAAGGCGGGCTTTGCCGTAGCAGACGCCGCAACTTACATCAATTTCAAAACTCGGTTCGGTAAACTGAAAATGATGCGGGCGTAAGCGGATTTCCCGGTCGGGACCGAAAAATTGCTTAACAAAATATTCAATCGTTCCTTTTAAATGCGTAATATTAATATCCTTATCAATTATCAACCCTTCAAATTGATGAAACATCGGGACATGAGAAACATCTATTTGCCGGCGATAGCATTTGGAAATATTCATCATTCTAATCGGCAGTTTGCCCTTTTCCATTTCTCGCACCTGGCCGGATGAGGTATGGGGCGTTAAAATCCGCTGGCCGTATTTTTTATTTATGGGCTGGCGGTCAATGAAAAATGTCTCCCATTCATCCCTGGCCGGATGGTCTAGAGGCATATTTAACGACTCAAAAGCATAATAATCCCATTCAACTTCCGGATACCTTACGCGCTCAAAGCCGATTTTTTCAAATATGGAAGAAATTTCTCTAATCGCTTGGGTGACCAAATGAAGATGGCCGAGTGCCGGCGTCTGGCCCGGCAAAGTAATATCAAAAGCCATATCGCCGTCTTTCCGGCCGCTTAATTTATTCTTCAGCAAGGCGATTTGTTCGTTTATATAATTTTTAACCTCATTGGCTAATTTGCCAACGGCAGCCACTTCTTCTTTGGACAAGTCCTTCAGCTCTTTTAAAAGCAAGGTCAAGGCCCCGTTTTTTCGGCTTAAGAATTTATTTTCCAATTCTTCCAGTTCGGCTAATGTTTTTATCTGCTCCATGGCCTTAGAAAAACCCTCTTTTAATTTATTTAATTTTTTCTCCATATTAGATCTGCCTTCTGGCGCTTAAAAATAGCCCCTCAATAATGGTCAAGGCCGCGATTATTAAAATAATATTCCACCAAGTCAGCAAATCCTTGCTTTGTAATAATAAAATGCCGACCGCCAAGAGGGCGAAGAATATGGATTGCCTGAATGAAGTGGCGACTATTTTGTAATCCATCACGAATTTGCTGAAGAGCTTTCTCCAGCCGAAACTGGCCAGAAAAAAACTGCCCAAAAGCGCAAAAAATAAACTGGCATAAAACATAAAAAAGCCAGTGATGCCGCTCTCATTTGGATCTATTTGAAACAGAACCGCCGTCCAAACCGCCCAGCAGATCAGGGTGGCAAGGAACATTATAATCATTAATTGTTTGAGAGTCATGTCTTACTTTTTAAATGTTTTATATGTTTTATTATACCACAAATAAAAGATCCCGCCCAGTGGGCGGGATCTGGAGAGGGACGAATTAGAATATTGAGAAATTGCGCTAAAGCAATTATCCTAAATGACATTTAGGAAAGCGCAATTATAATATTCCAATGTGAAGTCCTTCCCTTCCCAAAATTATAACACCAAATAAAACCAAAAACAATAAATAATCGCTTGTCAAGGGCTTGGCTGTTGAAAAATATTTTTAAAAGAAAAAACCGCCTCAACTTTTCAGTATATTGGCGGGAAGCAGTTGGTCTGTTCAGTTCTTGTTTCGTCCTCTTGGCCGAAGAAACACTAATGTCGTAATCGCACCGCTAACCAGGAACATGAAGACGGGGTACACGGCGATTGCGAACATCCAGGTCTCGATAGCGAAAAGGTTGACGATGTTGCCTACAAAGAACAGAGCCCACGCAGTGCGATCCTCCCTCTCCGGCTCACAGTATGACTTCCGGATTGTCGGAAGCGCGCCCATGAAGTCAATGAAGAGGTTGATGAGAAGCGCAATGAGGGGCGAACTGAACATCCACCACAATACCACACTCACTCCAGCGCCAAGCAAACAAGCGCGGTCAAACCGAGTCCAACCACCCTCGCCGTGCTTCAGGGCAAGAATGGCGATGACAAACGGCCCAATGGCGTAGCTCACGGGAACCCAGATGGTGTGATTTGCGCCGGAGGAGAAGTAACTCGCTCCGAGCATAAAACCGACCACCGTCCAAATCCACCAACTTGCCCGATTGGGCTTTGTCTCGCCTCGCAGAATTGCGAGGATGTACGGAATAAAGGCGACGAGGGAGACAATGCCCGCCACCCGTCCAGCAATGGCGGTAATGTCAGGCATCTTCCTCTCTCCTTATTGAGTTTTATAAATGTACTTGTGTTGATATGGTGATTTGGAGCGATAATATAGAGGATGGTTAAATTTCTTCCGGTCCTTACAATAAATTGTTTGTGACCTGAAATTTACCGAGAGCGACAGACGCCGCTATCTT
>CAYIRS010000006.1:1944-5805 GCA_964365895.1 uncultured Gammaproteobacteria bacterium | reverse complement strand
ACTACGGCGATAAATCCAGAAAACTGGCTTAACGCCATAGTGAGGAACTTCAAATATTGTAATGTCCAGAATCTATTTTGTAATCACATTATATCATATATAATAAAAATTGTCAAGAATTTTTGGCAATTTATTGATTACTTTAGCTAATTTTAGATAAAATAAAATAGCCAAAAATCGGCTATTTATATTTTTTTATTTATAAAACTACCAACTACAAACTAATTTCTACAAGCTATCCTCTAAACTCGCAAATAGAATTAAAATCACACCATTCGCACATATTTCCCGGTTTGGGCGGAAAACTGCCCTTTTTAATTTCCTCTATAATCTCGATGATTTTTTTCTTTAACTTAGCCAGCTCTTTGTCCGTCCCCAAAAATGCCATTTCTTTATTTTCTTCAACATAATAAAAAATTAATTCCTTAACCTTTTCTTTCATCACTTCCTGGGCGGCTAATTGATAAATTAAAAGCTGTTCTTTGTCTTCCGGCTCTAATTTATTTTTCACTCGGCCGGTTTTGTAATCAACAATCCTTATCCCCTCTTTGGTATTATCTACTCTATCAATCACGCCAAAAAAAGCGTAAACCGCGTCATTTTTAATTTTTAAATTAAACGGGTATTCCAAAAATTTAACCTCGGGCAAATTATCTTTGTGCTTTTCATAAAACTCTTTAAGCGCTTTTTTGCCTTTCTCAAAATATTGCTCTTTGGTTTTGCGGTCCGGATACCAATCGTCAATAAACGACGTCTCGTAAATTTTTAATAATTCTTCGCCGGTGGGAATTTTTGACGCCGTTTCATCGCCGAACAAATTTTTTTGCCGGCTCATTTTTCGCAAATTAACCAATTGAAAAAATTTTTGCATAGTGCCGTGGATAGTTTTGCCGAAAGAAAATTGGGGACTGCCCTTGGTCGGGACTTTTAAGATATAGGCAAAACGATATTGATAAGGGCAACTCTCAAACGCCCTGATTTGGCTGAAAGAAAAAGTGGTTGGCAGAAAATTCTCAATCATCCCCTCCTTTCCAAGAGCCTGTCCCGCACTTGATGCGGGAAGGGGCTTGGGGTGGTTTGCCGAAGCATCGGCAACCCCCTCTAACTCCCCCTTGGAAAGGGGGAGATTTATCCCCTGCGCCCTTTCCGATAATTTTAAACCCGCCTCGGCGAGCTCAATTAAAAATCTGGATAATTTTTTCTTTCTGTTCCCGCCATAATCGTCGGCCGAGGTAAAATATATCCCCTCTTTGGCTCTGGTCATACCCACATAAAATAATCGCCTTTCTTCCTGCAAATGAATATCGCCCTCGGCCGTGATTTCCTTGATTAATTTTTCCGGCAATTCAATGGGCTCGGACTGGCTCACAGAAGGAAATTTTTTATCCACCAAGTTAACAATAAACACATATTTAAATTCCAGTCCCTTGGCCGAATGAACGGTCATGATTTTGACCGTATCCGGCCCCTCCTCTTCCAAATTTTGTTTCAATGTCCCCTCTTCGCCCGATTCAAGCTCCAGCCCGATTAAGGCCAAAAAATTTCTTACGCCCTTTTCATCGGTCTCCAATTCAAATTCCTGAACTTTTTTATAAAATTGATTCAGATAATTTAATTGTTCTCTGTGGATTTGATTGTCTAGGGCGATTAAACTTTTCAGATAGCCCGTATCAATCAGAAAGGCCTGGATAATTTCCGTGGTGTTTTTGTTTTCGCGAATCAGCTGGCTGTGGCGGTCAATCAGGCCTAAAATTTGCTCAAGCCGTTTTTTGCCTTCATGAGAAATATTATTTAAAGTCGCGGTTTGCTTCATGGATTCATAAACAGACCAGCCCTTGCGCTTAGACCAATAATTAAGATTGATAATGTCGCGGGCGTCAAAGCCCCAAATCGGCAAGGACAATATCCGATACATGGCCGAACTCTCATGATAATTATCCAATAACTTGAGATAAGCCAAAATATCCAAGACCACGTTTTTGGCGTAAAGACCCCGGGAAGCCACAAAATTATACGGGATATCGGCCCGCTCAAGCGCGTAAATAAAATTATTGGCGCTGGCATTGGCGCGCACCAAAATCGCAAAATCAGACCAATTCGTATCTTTACTTTTATTATACAGTCCAATTATTTTTTCCACCGTGATTTTAACTTCGTCGGCCATGGTTGAGCCGTGCAGATGCGAGAGCTCGGCCGTTCCTTCTTGTTCGGCTTTTAATTCTTTGCATAATTTTTTGTCTTTGGCTAATTTAATTTCCAGCCGATAAGGATTATTCTGCTGGATGAATTTATAAGACAAGTCCAAAATATTCTGCCGGCTGCGATAATTGGCGAGCAAAAATATTTCTTTTAGGCCGGGATAATCGTCTTTGAATTGTAAAATATTGGCAATAGAGGCCCCGCGAAACTTATAAATTGCCTGGTCATCGTCGCCCACGACCGTGATATTATTTTTCGGCGCGGCCAATAATTTTATTAATTCATACTGGGCATAATTTGTATCCTGAAATTCATCCACCAAAATATATTTGAATTGGCTGCGATATTTGGCGAGTAGATTTTTTCTTTCTGTAAAAAGCTTTAGGCAGTAATTTATCAAATCACCGAAATCCAAGGCGTTATTATCTAATAATAATTGCTGATAAATATGGTAAGCATTGGCCACTTCTTCCTGTTTTAAAATTTCGTGGGCCAAAACCTCTTTTAAGTCATTTTTAGAAAGTTGGTTGGCGGTTTCTTCGTCAATGATGGTTTTGACGTATTCAGCCGAGTCAGAATTCATTTTTAAGTCCTCCACATATTTTAAATAATCTTGGGCGCTGATATTTTCATCTTTGGCGCGAGAAAAATGTTTTATTAAGGCATGAATGAATTTGGTGGGATTGCCCAGCGGCCGATAATAATCAAGATTGAATTTATCCAAGTTTTGGCGGACAATCAGCCATTGCTGGGTCGCGGAGAGTAGTTTAAAATCATTGGGCAAGCCGATTTCCAAACCGTGGTCTTTCAAAATGCGTTCGGCAAAAGCATGAAAGGTGGAAATCCATAAATCCACATAGCCGTAAGGCAAGAGGCGGTCCACTCTTTCTTCCATTTCTCCGGCGGCCTTATCCGTGAAAGTCAAAGCCAAAATTTCCTCGGGCCGGCATTTTTTTTCATTAATCAGATAAGAGATGCGCCGGGTGATGACCGTGGTTTTGCCCGTGCCGGCGCCGGCCACGATTAAAAGCGGCCCCTCTTGGTGGGTAACCGCTTGTTGCTGTTCGCTATTTAAATTTTCCGAATCATTACTCATGTAAAAAGCTTATCATATTTTCAAAAATTAAAAAACCGCACTCATGGAAATACTCCTTAGGGTGCGGTTGTTGTATTGATTGTTTATTTTTTTTAATCTTATTTACCGATCATCAAATTAGACAATCGCCTCAATTTCCGCGGCAGTTCTTTCCACCGCTTCCAGAGGATTTTCGGCAAGAACAATGGCTCGACCGATAATCAGAGCCGTCGCGCCGTTTTTCAGGGCAAATTCGGGAGTGGCCGTTCTTTTTTGATCCGCGCCCGCGCCCAATGACCAGACCGGCGAAATGGCCGGGATAAATTTGTCCAAACAAGAGAGTTCGGGACGCTTGGCCAAAACTTCCAACTCCTGACCCGAACATACGAGATGGCGAACACCGGCCAAAACCGCATTGCGAGCGAGATTGATGACCGAGGCCTTGGCGGGCTGGCCCGACATCAGATGAACTTCCTCCTCGGACAGAGAGGTTAATTCGGTAACGGCGATAATTCGTGCCTTGGCTTCGTGGGCCTTAACCGCGGCCATCATCATATCAATACCGCCCTTGGCCATCACCGTAAGAT
>CAYIRS010000006.1:0-1844 GCA_964365895.1 uncultured Gammaproteobacteria bacterium | reverse complement strand
GCCTTAACCGCGGCCATCATCATATCAATACCGCCCTTGGCCATCACCGTAAGATCGATAATTAATGACCCGTCTTCGCAGGCCTTAACCGCGGCCATCATCATATCAATACCGCCCTTGGCCATCACCGTAAGATAATGAACATGAGTGGAATTGAGGTAGGGCTCAATCCGGCCCTTAACCGTTTCCGGAATGTCAATGAACTTGAGGTCGGCCCAAATCTTTTTAGCGGTGACAGAAAGCGCCGCAAAAAGATGGGGCTCGCCATCAGCCCGAAATACTTCCTGGTCAATAAGCCGATTGACCTTAAAACCGATTACGGCCGGATGATTGGCGATTTTAAAAACAATATCCAGCGCCTTAATTTTTTGGGTATCCAATGCTACCCAGATTCTACCTCTCGAGTCCATCACGCACCTCCTGATTTAGATATTGCGAGACCGAGATATTGCCCGACCTCATCATACTGAACTTTGGTAATCTTATTGTTTTTCAGAAGAATCTGGAAAAGTTCGGAAATTTTGATATAGGACCAGAGCTTGTAGCCGGCCGTTGCCAATTCCTTGCGGCCGCCCTGCTCGCGGTCAACCAAAACAAAAATATTTTTCACAATCAAGCCGGCGTTTTTAAGGATATTGGCCGCTTCAATAGTGGTTTGCCCCTGCGTCACCACATCATCAAATAGAGCCACTTCTCTGCCAGCAATAAATTTACCTTCAATGGCATCGGCGACGCCATGTGTTTTCTTATCCACCTTGGGCGTGATAATGGGAATACGGATTTCAAGACATAATGGCACCACGAAATAGGTGGCCGCCGTGGGAATGTCGGCCAAATAATCTGGTTGGCGGCCGGGATACGCTTCGGCCAACATATCCGAATACACCCCACAGGCCATAGAAAGCGCGTCTATGTCAGACCGCAAAACACTTAAATTAATATAAATCGGCGATAATGGCGCCTCCGGATTGGTTTCGTGCAGTTTCAGCCGAAACTGGCCGAATTGGATGGCGCCGCAATCAAAAAGCATCAGCGCGTCTTGCTCTTTCATGTATTGAACATTTCCTTTTTGAACCATCTGTTTTTACCCTTTCATAAAATAAATTGTGAAAGTGCTTACCCTCGAATCTCTTATGAAGGTATCAAAAATATATAAAAGTGTCAATATTATAGCCATAATAATCTAGTCCTTACTGCTCGGCCGCGAGCTGGCCGCAGGCCCCCTTGATTTTCCCGCCTAAACTGCGGCGACGAGTTACGGCCACACCCGTCCTTTGCAGGATTTGCATAAAATTTTTGGCGTTTTCAATTGAAGCTGGCTGGAAACGCCCGGTAGGATTATAAGTTATCAAATTTATAAAACATAACGGCTTTTTTATAATCAGTGACAACTCTTTGGCATCAGCCGTTGAATCATTGACATCTTTTATTAACATATATTCAAACATTACCCGGCGGGAAGTTTTTTTGATATAATTATCAACCGCCGATAAAATCTTATCAATGGGGTATTTTTTATTTATGGGAATTAGCTTGGAGCGCAATTTGTCATTTGGCGCATGCAAAGAAATCGCCAGGTTAACTTGTAAATTTTCTTTGGCCAATTTATTAATTCCCTCAATAATGCCGACGGTGGAAATTGAAATATGCCGAGCGCCGATATTGAGCCCGTCTTTGTCGTTAATAATTTTTATCGCCCCGATGACATTATCATAATTTAAAAATGGTTCGCCCATGCCCATAAAAACCACATTGATTGATTTTTCCAAATCAATTTTTTTGGCTTTCAAATATCTCAAAAAAAACAAAACCTGCGTCACAATTTCCTCGGCCGTCAAGTTGCG
>CAYIRS010000005.1:0-13358 GCA_964365895.1 uncultured Gammaproteobacteria bacterium | reverse complement strand
GCAAAAAATCAAAAGCAATTATTTTATGACCTGCATCAACTAATTTTACAGACAACTGAAAGAGAGGTTAAAAGTTTTGGCTTATTGGAAAAAATATTATGATTTTGTCCTATTTTAGATAAAATATTGAAAAAGTATTGACAAATTTATTTATATGTGATATAATTATATATTGCAAGATTGACTTGTGACTGATCTGGCAGAATCCAGAAACGCCTGTGAGTAACAGGTGTATCGCTTTTTGAAAAAAAGGAGGAAAGCCATGAGTAATGGCAATGTGTTTGAGAGGTTGTTCAAGCTGTGGGCCGCAATTTGCAAAATGATTATGGACGGCCAACGTGACCCGGAAAGAATGGCCACGGTTCTTCAGGGAATCGTTGACGAGCCCGACCCGGAATTCATCACAAAAACAAAGAAGGATGATAACCCGAAAGGTCTGGCCACGCTGGATATGGCGATTAAAACTCTCGGTTACCAAAAGGTGATTACGGCCGATGCCGAAGCCAAGACATGGGGTAAGGTAATAGTGGCTCATGTTTCAATTCGCTATACCGAAGCCACGCTACTCCAAGCGGCCCAGGAAAACAAATCAGGCCAAGCTGATTGGCGCCTAATTTTTGTGTCTGGTTATTCGCTTCGCGAGCAGCTTAAAATTCTTGGCACGAACGAGAAGAAACAACCTTGTTTTTACAAAGGCCTCGACGGTGGTATGTGGTTTCTGGATAGTAAGGAAGATGGCTGGTCTACCAGACGTAATCAAGCGGGTTATTATCTAATCGACTTCCGCCCACATTGGGATGGTATGGATCATGACAAACAGGGAGCCAGACTGAAAAAAATGGGCCCCAAATTTGAACGCGTCGACCCGGCCGTTTTCAGCAGTGCCGTCCTTACCGATTTCAAGGTTAGTGGCGTGCGGCTGATCAACTATCACGAGCATTGGTATCACTGGTCGGAGGTAATGTCTTCCAGCGGCAACTTTATCACGGTCGGTCTCGTTCCGGAAGGTCTTCGTATCAACGCATATCCTGTCTATAATGGGGCCTCCCAGTTGCGCGTTTGCATCTTTTGGAAGTTTGACGCTTAAACCGTCTGATCCTTAATCCTTTTGAATCCTTTGAAATTTTTTTCATTCTACCGTGCCAGGCACCATCGCTTTGGCACGGTATTTATTTTTCTTGTAAAAAATATCAATTTTAGTTATAATAAATAATATTAAACTGCTAAATTTGACTTAAATTTTATGGAGAAATCATCAATTTTGGGGACAGTGGCAAAAGCGGGTCAGGCGGTGGAAGTCAGGGGGTGGGTCCATACTCGCCGAGATCACGGCAAGATTGTTTTTATTGATTTACGGGATAGAAGCGGGGTTTTACAGGTGGTTTTTACGCCGGATAATAAGGCGGTCTATGATTTAGCCCAAAAATTGAGGTCAGAATTTGTGGTTAAAATTATTGGCCAAGTCAACAAAAGACCGGAAAAAATGATAAATGAAAAAATTACTACCGGCACGGTGGAAATGCTGGCGACCGGTTTGGAGATCTTAAATGAAGCCAAAACACCGCCTTTTGAGATTGATAATCCCAACAAAGAAATCGGCGAGGACATTCGTTTAAAATATCGCTATTTGGACTTGCGGCGCGAAAGAATGAAAAATAATATGATTATGCGCCATAGAGTTATTAAATTTATCCGCGATTATTTTGATAGCCAGGAATTTTTAGAAATAGAAACCCCGATTTTAACCAAAGGCACGCCGGAAGGCGCTCGTGAATTTATTGTTCCCGCCCGATTGTGGCCGGGTAAATTTTATGTTTTGCCCCAATCGCCTCAGCAATTTAAGCAGTTGTTAATGGTTGCCGGCGCGGAAAAATATTTTCAGATTGCTCGTTGTTTCAGAGACGAGGATACAAGAGGCGACCGACAAGCTGAATTTACCCAGGTTGATATGGAAATGAGCTTTATTGAACAGGAAGATATTTTACAGTTAACCGAGGAATTGATGATTAAATTGGTCCAAACAATTTATCCGAATAAAAAAATTAAGCCAATACCTTTCCCGCGTTTAATTTACGCCGAGTCAATGGAAAAATACGGCACGGATAAGCCGGATTTAAGAGACAATAAGGAAGACGCAGACAAATTGGCTTTTTGCTGGATTGTTGACGCACCCATGTTTAAATATTCAAAAGAAGAAAAAAAATTAGTGGCTTGTCATCATCCATTTACCATGCCGCAAAAAGAGGATAGGGAAAAATATCCGAATAATCCGGAAAAATGGCGCGCTTATGCTTATGATCTTGTTTTAAATGGTTTTGAAATTGGCGGCGGCTCAATCAGAATTCATTTGCGCGATGTTCAGGAGCGGATTTTTGAATTACTTGGCGTAAGTGAAAGCGAAATCCAGACCCGTTTCGGCCATATGCTTGAGGCGTTTGAATTTGGCGCTCCGCCCCATGGCGGTATTGCTTTAGGCGTGGACCGGATGTTGGCGATTTTACAAAATGAGCCCAATATCCGCGAAGTGATTGTCTTTCCCAAAACCGGCGATAGCCGCGATTTGATGACGGACGCGCCCAATATTATTAGCAAAAAAGCGCTTAAAGAAGCCCATATTGAAATTGACGCCAAAACCCTAAAAGAAGCCAAAGAGCGCGGCGAGAATTTGGTAGGTGAACAAACCAACGTTGCAGATTAAAACATTATAGACCCCTCCCCAACCCGTTCCTGGGCAGAGCTGAGTGCTCGCACTTGCTCGCATTCATCTACACTCGCTTCGCTCGCTCCTGCCCGTCTGATTACAGACCCCTCAAGACGAGGGGAGGGAATAATGCGGGAGTGTTCCTTCCCCCTCCCCCTTGTCTCAAGGGGGAGGTTAGGAGGGGGTCTAAAATATTAAATCATTAAAATAAAAAATGACACAAAAAGGATGGGCGGTTATTGCCGTAATGATCATCCTCGCCGTCATAGTTGGCGGTTTCAGCTTTTTTTATTATCAAAACTCGTCCTTAAAAAATAAAGACCGCCTCGTAGCTATTTTAAATAATCAGGTTTATAACTTGCAAAAAACGATTGATAAGTTAAAAAATATTAGCGAAGAAGGAAAAAAAATCTCGGTTTTAGATGGGATTTATGAGAATGCCGATTACAAATTTTCTGTAACTATTTGGCCTGACCTGGAAATAACCGAGTTAAAATATGATGCCAAAAAAGTAATTTCCGGCTTATTGGCGACATATTCAGTGGCCAGCGCCAGCCAAATTAAAGCCAGTATTAATGACCGCTGGACTTTAAATATTTGGGAAAAAACAGCGGACGATAAAGATATAGCGCAAAATTTTAGTAATTTAAAATTTTATAGTCAGGATTCAATAAAAATAGGAAATAAAAACGGAGTAAGATTAATTTATACCAAATCTATTCAAGTGTCAGGTACCCAAAGTCAAAAATTTTCATTATATGTGGTGAGAACCGGAAATTTTGTCTATGCGATATCAAGTAAATATTGCGATCAAGGTATTAGTGATGAATGCAAGCAAATTTTAGAAAATTTTAAATTTAATTAGATGCAACTCACCCTTGACCAAATCAAAAAGAATCAAAAAATAAACGGCTTCATCAAACAGACCGAGAAGTATTTAGACGCGCTCGGTTATACGGACCATGGCTTTCGCCATGTCAATATTGTCGCCGATCGGGCGAGGAGCTTAGCAAAAAAATTGGCTTTGTCGCCGAATAATCAGGAATTGGCGGCCATGGCCGGCTATTGCCATGATATGGGCAATTTTTTGGGTCGAAGCCAGCATCATTATTGGTCAGCCATTCTGTTTTCCCAGGTTTTTATGGAGAGCGTCGCCAATGCCGATGATATTTCTACGATTATGCAGGCCATTGTCAGCCACGATAAAGACGAAGTAAAAATCGTGAATAAAGTGACGGCCGTTTTAATTTTAGCCGACAAATCCGATGTCCATCGCACGCGCGTCAAAAATAAAACCCTGGCCAATATTAAAAAAGATATCCACGACCGAGTGAATTATTCCATTACGGAAAATTCCCTCACCCTTGACAGAAAGAAAAAGGAAATTATTTTAAAAATGAAATTAGACACCAAAGTGACCGATGAGATTGAATATTTTGAGATTTTTACGGACCGGATGGCTTTTTGCCGGCAAGCGGCGCGGTATCTGGGTTATAAATTTGTGCTGATTATTAACGAGGCAAAATTATAATCATATGCCCGCCCCACTCTCCAAATTGCAAAAATATGTTTTACGCCAGGGTTTGGAGAGCGCCGGTTATAAGGTGTCTAAAAAAAAATTAATTAATTTTTATAATCAGCAAAAAGCAAAGCCCAAAAAAGAAGACCAAATTAACATCATTACCAAAAGCGTTGACCGGCTTATCAACCGAGGATTGGTTAAGGGCTATGGCCTGAAAACCGTTAAAAAATGGTTTGTCTGGCAGGTGATTTTGACCAAGAACGGCTTAAGAAAAGCCAGGGAATTAGCGGGCCAACAGCAAAAATTACCGCTAAAAGTTAGAAAGTTAAAAGTTTATAAAGTTTATAAAGTCAAGGAATAAAGAATATAAAAATTAAATAACTAAATAAAAAAACATATGGAAGACACAATACCTAAGGGGAGAGGAGCGCTGGACGCGTTTATCAACCTGTTAAATTTAATTACTTTGGGCTGGGTGGCAATTTGGTTTGGCCGGGTGGTGTTTTGGATTATCAATAAAAATTTCAGTCCGCAATTTATCGCCTATAGTAATCAAAGCGATTTGAAATTCGGGTTGGCCTCTTTGATCATTGTGACGCCGATTTTTTTGGCTTTAGCCGGTTATTTGCATCGTTTGTTTAAAGATGGCCGCTTAAGTCCGGAAAGCGGTATTCATAAATGGCTCACTTATCTTATGCTTCTGGTTTCGTCTTTAGCCGTTATTGGCGATTTGGTGGCTTTGGTATTTAAACTGCTTAACGGCGATTACACTTTAAGTTTTTTCTTGAAAGTGATAGCAATTTTCGTGATTGCCAGCATGATTTTTGGCTATTATTGGTTTGATTTGAAACGCAAAAATTATAGCCGCAGAAACAAGGTTTCTGTATTGGCAATGTCGATCGTAATTGTTGTGGCCCTAGCAGCCATTGTCGGCAGTTTATTTATAATTGATTCGCCGGCAGTTGCCAGAATGAAGGGCTATGATCAACAAAGGGTTAATGATTTGGGCCAAATAGATAGTATGATAATCAATGATTATCAGAATAATGGCAAATTGCCAGACAGCTTATCGGCCGATAAGTATAAAAACATAAATGATCCGGAAACCCAGAAGTCATACCAATATAGCATAAAAGGTCCGAAGTCATATGAACTATGCGCCAATTTTTCTTTGGATGTGTCGAAAGACAATAAGGGCTATAATAACGGTTATATGACGGCGCCGATTGATTTTCGCGGCGAAGATTGGTTTTATCATAAAGCCGGCTATCAATGTTTTACTAAAAATATATCAGACAATTTAATTAAACCACCCTTACAATAATTATTAATTATTAAATAAGATTATGCCTAAAGAAAAATCAATTCCTAAAAAAATCAAGGATTATCTTGATCAGCACAAAGCTGAGTATGAAGAGCTTGCCCACAAAACGGTTTATACGGCTTATGATGCCGCGCAAACTTTAAAAAAGGATTTAAGAGAAGTGGCCAAAAATTTATTAATCCAGGCGGATAAAACTTATGCTTTAGTGGTCGTGCCGGCCGATAAAAGAATTGATTTAAAAAAGCTGAAAAAGGCCTTGGGCGCAAAAAAAGTTTCCATACCAAATGAGGACGTTATCGTAAAGGTCTTAAAGATCAAACCCGGAGTAATTTCTTCTTTTGGCAAACTGCATAAGGTGGAGACCTGGATTGACCAGGCCATGTTGGGCACCAAAAAAGTAGTTTTTAGCACGGGCAGCGCCACCAACAGCGTTTTAATGAAAGTTAAAGATTTTGTTCAGTTGGAAGAGGCGAAATTGGCCGATATTGCCATGAAAGGCGGCTACAAAATTCCCAAGCCGGTTAAAAAGGCGATGTCAAAAGTGAAAGCGAAGGTTAATAAGAAGAAAAAACCAGTCAAAAAGAAAGTCGCTAAAAAGAAAACCGGAAAGAATAAAAAATAGAATTTTATTAGGACAATGTACAAAATTGAATTAGAACAATTTCATGGTCCGCTGGATTTGCTTTTGCAATTAATTGAGGGGCAAAAATTAGACATATCGCAGGTCTCATTAGCGCGTATTACCGACCAATATCTTGCTTATTTGGACGGCGTTAATGATATAAGCGCGACTGAATTAGCCGATTTTTTGCTGGTGGCGACCAAACTTTTGGTTATCAAATCAAAATTGCTTCTGCCCCAGTTAGCGGACGAGGAAGAGGACAGCGCCGAGCAGCTTGAGGCCCAGTTGAAAATGTATAAGGACTATTTGGACGCCTCAAAAATAATTGAAGAGATTATCGGCCGTAAAAGATTCTGTTTTAGCCGAGAAAAAATCGTTTTCAATTTTAAACCGGCCTTTAGTCCGCCGGCCTCATTAACCACCAATGACTTGAGGTATTTTTTTGAGGAAATTTTAAGCCGGATTGATTATATCGTAAATTTGCCCCAGCAAATAATGCATCGGGTGGTGACCTTAAGGGAAAAGATTTCCGACATTAGAAATGTTTTATCTAAATTAGACAAAATCAGCTTTAAAAATATTCTATCGGGCGCGAAGTCCAGGGCGGACGCAATCGTTTGCTTTATGGCTTTATTGGAATTAATTAAAAATAACGAGGTGGCGGTAAATCAAAAGGGGATTTTTGATGATATAATAATAGAGAAGGTATTGTTATGAATATTATGAATATAAAAAATCAAATTGAAAGTTTATTGTTTATTTCCCATAAGCCGCTTGGCCTCGGCGAGCTGGCGAAATTGGTTTCGGCGGATAAAAAAGAGGTGGTGGAAAACTTGTCTGCCTTAGAAAAAGAATATACCCAAAAGGGCGGCGGCATTCAGCTTTTAAAAAATGATGACAAATACCAACTTTGCGCGAGTGGCGATTCAAGTGAGGTCGTGGGAAAATTTATCAGGAATGAAATGACGGGCGAACTGACGAGGCCGTCACTGGAAACACTGACCATTATTGCCTATCGCGGCCCGATTTCCAAAGCCGAACTTGAATTAATCAGGGGAGTAAATTGCAGTTTGATTTTGCGCAATTTATTGATGCGCGGCCTAGTGGAATCAGAAGAAGATAGAAGCCGGGGTAATACTTTTTACCTGATTACTTTTGATTTTTTGAAATATTTGGGCTTGGGCAAGATTGAGGACTTGCCCGATTACGAAAAATTGAATCGGAATAATAATTTGGATAAACTTTTGCAGGGAGTTGGCGCTGGTGATTTGAAAGTAAATCCAGATTTAAATAATTAATTTAATTTTGAATTTCCAATTTTGAATTTTGAAATAATTTTGAATGAATAAATTTTGAAACAAGTAATTAATTCAAAATTCAAAATTAAATCATTATTTCAAAATTTTAAATTCAAAATTTTAATGCCATGTTTGAATTATTAATTAATCTAATTTTAACCGGGCTTTTTCTGCAATCGCAGGCCGAACAGCAGGCCACGCTCAATAATTTGTCGCAAGCGGAATATCAATTGCCCCAGTCGGCCGTTAGCCGTTTAGAAGAGACGGCGCCGCAAAGAGATTTTAATTCCCAGAGTTTGGGCGTGAAAATCACCGCCCAGAGCGCTTTGGTAATTGACGCGGAAACTGATAAAATTCTTTTTGAAAAAAATCCGCAGGCCGTCCGTTCTATTGCCAGCATTACCAAATTAATGACGGCCTTGGTCTTTTTGGATTATAATTCTGATTTAAATAAAGAAATTATTATGGTTCGCGGCGATTATCGCGCCGGTGGCAAGAATTATCTTATGGCCGGCGATCAGATTAAATTTATAGACGTTCTCTACGCCGCTTTGGTCGCTTCAGCAAATGAAGCCGCGGCGGCTTTAGCCCGGTCAACCGGCCTATCGGAAAGCGATTTCGCTAAAGCCATGGATAAAAAAGCGGCTGATTTAAATATGGCCAACACGCATTTTATTGATGCGACCGGCTTAAATAATGACAATGTGTCTACGGCCACGGACATTATTATTTTATTGAAGGCGGCGTTGGAAAAACCGGTCATTGCTCAAATCATTTCCAGCAAAGAATATAAATTTCAAGTTACCAACAAGGGCGTGGAAAGGAAAATTACCAATACCGATAAGGTGTTGGGGCAAACTTTCGGCCTTGGCGCCGAGACATATCGGGTTAATGGCGGCAAGACCGGTTATACAGAAAAAGCGGGTTATGGTTTCGCCAGCCAAGTAAGCAATCAAGACGGCAAGAAGATTTTAATCGCCGTGCTTGGCAGCGAGAGTATTGATTCAAGATTTACCGACACCAAGGGCTTGGCTTATTGGGTTTTTAATAATTATGACTGGGCAAAATAAGTTATAAAGTTTAAAGTTAAAAGTTTATAAAGTTAATGAAAATAGAATAAAATTATTCTTGAAAAATCATAATATGAATAAACCCATAGTCATTGCCAACTGGAAAATGAATTTGACTTCCGAAGAAGAGGTGGATTTGGCAAATGAAATAAAAAATAAAGTAGAAAATATTTCTGATGTTGATATTGTTATGTGTCCGTCTTTTATTGGACTCTCGGCGGTAGGTGAAGCCATAAAAAATACAAACATAAAATTAGGCGCGCAAGATGTTTTTTGGCAGGAGCGGGGCCCTTATACGGGCGCTATTTCGCCCCGAGCCATAAAAGAGGCGGGGGGCGAATACGCGATTGTCGGCCACTCGGAAAGAAGAAAGAATTTTGGCGAGACCAATGAGCTGATAAATAAAAAAATAGCGGCCTGTTTGGACTATGGCTTGACGCCCATTGTTTGCATCGGTGAAACCTTAAACGAGAGGCAAGACGGCCAGACCGATAATGTTATTTTAGGGCAATTAAATGAGGCCTTTCTAAATATTGATTTAATTGACCGGGAAGAAATTATTATTTCCTACGAGCCGGTTTGGGCGATTGGCACCGGCCACATTGCCGGCGCCGAAACCGTAAATTATGTTTTGAATTTAATTGAACACGCGATATTTAATTTGTGGCCAAAGCATATTGCCGTAAACAATATTAGATTAACATATGGCGGCAGCGTTGAGGGCGATAAAATTGATGAGTTTTTAAAATTGGATTTATTAAGTGGATTTTTAGTCGGCGGCGCCAGCTTAAACGCGGAGAGATTTATGGCCATTGTAAATCAATTGGAATAAAAATTAAAAATCAGACGGGCCTTGAATTTAACTTTTAACTTTTAACTTTTTATGATCGTCCATATTAAAAAGATAATCAAAAAAGCGCAAAAAGGCAATTACGCCATCGGCGCGTTTAACACCATTAATTTAGAAACCACCATTGGTATTTTAAGGGCGGCGCAAAAAATGAAGTCGCCGGTAATCATCCAGATTTCGCCGCGCACCATTGAATATGCCGGGCTTAAAACCATAATGGGCATTATTGAACATGTGGCGCTGGCCGAGGCCAAGAATATTCCCATTGCCATTCATCTTGACCACGGCAAGAGTTTTGAAATAGTAAAGCGGTGCGTTGATGCCGGCTTCTCATCCGTCCACCTGGACGCTTCGGAATTTGATTTTGAAAAAAATATGGCTCTGACTAAAAAAGCGATTGATTACGCCCACCGGCGCGGCGCTTGGGCGCAAGGCGAGTTGGGCCGCTTATTCGGCCGAGAAGGGCTAATTAGAGTAATTTTACCCAAAAATCCGGATGAATATATGACCGACCCCGCTAAAGCAAAGGAGTTTGTCCAAAAAACCGGCGTAGACACCTTGGCGGTGTCCATCGGCACTATGCATGGCCATTTTACGGGCCAGGAAAAAATTGATTTTAATCGGTTGACAGAAATTGTAAAAAGAGTTAAAAACCCTTTGGTTCTTCACGGCGGTTCAGGGGTAAAAACGGCGGAAATAAGGAAAGCGATTAAATTAGGCATTAGAATCATCAATCTTGATACGGATTTGCGCCTCGCTTTTACCGCGACCTTGCGCCAGACATTAAGAAAAATTGACGGTTCCCACGACCCGCGAAAAATTTTGGCTCCTTCTATTAAAGCGGTGGAAAAAATCGTTGAGGCCAAAATCAAGGTCTTGGGCAGTTTTAATAAAATTTAAATAAAAGCATGCTTATAATAATATTATTAATAATCATCATCATGGCTTGCCTGGCTTATCTCGGGCATTTTGTTTTTAAGCGCCTGCCGGATTTGAAAAATTTAGACCTTGAGTCAATGACCAAGGAAAAACAGATTAAAATCAAGGCCAGAATTTTACAGGATAAATTGTCGCATCAGGGCGAAAAAGTCAAGGAAAAATTGACTAAGCTTCTTTCTCCGCAGAAAAGATTTTTTTCAAAACAAGTTAAAAAAATAAAGGACAAGGTTATTGATTTGGAAAATAAATATCAATTAGATAAAAGAGGCAAAGATAAACCGGCCCCCAAGTCCATTGATGAATTATTATCGGCCGCGGAAAATTTAATTGCCCAGGAAGAATTTGGTGGCGCGGAAAAAAATTTAATTGAGGTTATCGCTAAAGACAAAAAAAATATTAAGGCTTATGAATTATTGGGAGGACTGTATTTTGAAAATAAAAATTATAATCAAGCGGAAGAAATATTCCAACATTTATTGAAACTTAATACTTTAAAAGACCGGACTTGGGGTAAATCGGGTACAATTGCCGTAAAAAGGGGCCAATTAGAAGAGGCGGAGATGGATTTTTTAAATTCTTTAAATGTGAACACCAGAGTCACCTCATATTATGATAATTTGGCGCGGGTTTATGAAGCGACAGGCAATAACGAAAAAGTCCTGGACTGCTATCTTAAAGCCAACAGTATTGAGCCGAATAACCCAAAATATTTAGACAAAACAATTGAGTATGGCATAAAGGTGGGCGATAAGATGTTAGCGAAGAGAACCTTTAATCATTTAAAAAAAATTAACTCGGAAAACGCCAAGTTGGGCGAATTACAAGAAGCCATTGAAAAAATGCCGTAAATTTGTTAAAATGTTTAAGTTGCGGTTGATAAATATGCCGTTGTAGCTCAGTTGGTAGAGCACTTCCATGGTGAGCCGAAAAGGCTTCGCCCCTCAATCGGGAAACTGGTTGTTGAATCCCGAATTACGGTTAAAGGCCTGACACAAGGTTAAGACCGTGGCGTCAATCACTTCGATACGCCCGAACGACTGACAAAGGAAGCTAAAGCCGAAAGGCAAGGCTTGATATACAGTCTAACCCTCTAATATATTTTGAAATAGAGGTATAAGTGAAGGAAGTGGTCCGCGGTCCGAATCCGCGCAACGGCTCAAGCAAAAAAGAATACCGCTTTCGAAATCTCGGAGGCGTTATTTTTATGGAAATAAAAAAGTTAATGGATCAGTTTTGTGAGTACTCCTTGTTTATCAGAGGATTCTCGTCGTCCACCATCGTGCGATATCGTTCCTCAGTGGGATTATATACCAAGTTTTGCGGCATCACCCAGATTGAGGAGGTGACGGAGTTGAACGTCAAGCAGTTTTTTCTTAACGGCCGAACGATTAAAAAATGGAAAGCGAATAGCTTCATCACCTTTCTGAAGTCGCTGGTGGTTTTTTTCCGTTGGTGCGAAAAAGAAAATCACATACTTGGTAACCCGGCGGCTGATATGGAGATTCCCAAAGTGGAAAAGAGAATCCCCCCGAAGCTGACCAAACAGGAAGCCGCCAGGAGGAAGGAGTCCTTAAGGCCGTAAATCTCGGCGATGATGCCGATACGACGGGCGCGATCTATGGGCAATTAGCAGGCGCATATTATGGCATCAACAGTATCCCGAAGAAATGGATTGATAATGTGGCCAAGAGAGATGAAATACTTGGCATAGCCAATAAGATATTTGATTTAGCCATGGATTTAAAATAAATTTATATGAAAGACGAAATTAAAATTGTATATGAGCAAGTTGAAGTCCCCGATGCCGAAGAAAGAATAAAAAGAGCGTTGGATATTTTATTTGAAGAAGGATAATTTAAATAAATAATATGGCCGCTGATCCGCAATTAATTGAAGTCACTAGATTAATAACTAAAACAATGGCAGTTTATGTCGTTGTCTCTGCTTTGATTGGCGTGATATTGGGATTAGCTATTAAGTATTTTTTAAATAAGGCAGATCGACTTGGTAAATCATTGAGGGATAAGTGGGATAAACGTAAAAAAGTTAAATAATCTGAATTAATGGCATTAACTTAACTAATAAATTTTGAAAAAAGTAGTAATTATTGTAAAATATAAGGATATGGTACTGCTTCTATCCTGAACCCACCTACTGAACACTTTGGTATGGTAAGATAGGTAGATAATTCATACCAAAGTTATGACACAAAATCAGCTTCTGGATCAGCAGGCGAGACTCCGCCTCCGCTGGATCCAGCACTACGAACAAGTAACAAAAAAGGTCGCCCCCACTTGCCGGTATTTCGGAATTTCTCGCGGGACGTTCTATCTCTGGTACCATCGGTACATGAGCCTGGGAGTCGAAGGGCTCAAAGACAAGTCCAGCCGCCCGCACAAAATTAAGCGCTGGCTCCCTAAAGATATCCGGGACGCAATCATCCAGCTTCGGTTGCAACGAAAGTATGGACCAGACCGAATGGCTTACTACATACGACAGAAACACAACTGGTTTGTCTCTTCTCAGACCATCTGGCGGCTCTACAAGGAGCATGGACTTAACCGTTTAAAATACAAGAAAAACTGGCAACGCTATCCCCAGGCCTACAGCAAGGCCATCCCCGGTGATCGGGTCCAGGTTGACGTTAAATTCATTGATAACCTAGCCTTTTCTGGTAAACGCTACTACCAGTTTACAGCCATTGACGATTGCACGAGATTTCGAGTCTTGCGGATCTACGATCACAACACGGTCACGAATGCGGCCGACTTCATCAACAAGGTAAAGGCCGCTCTGCCCTTTGCCATCAAACAGGTTCAGACTGACAATGGGAGCGAATTCTCCGAGTCTTTCTCCTGGCACCTCGAAGACCTCGGCATCAGCCACCGCAAGACCAAAGTGAGACACCCAGAAGAGAATGGCAAAGTGGAGAGAAGTCATCGTACCGACGGCCAGGAATTTTATGGTATCAATCAGTTCGTTTCAGTCCACCACCTGAAACGGTTGCTCCGTCAGTGGGAAAAGGAGTACAA
>CAYIRS010000004.1:4559-13680 GCA_964365895.1 uncultured Gammaproteobacteria bacterium | reverse complement strand
AGATTTGAGCCGTAGCCCAGCTACGGTGAAAATCTTTTTGCGCCGCCCGACGAAGTCGCAGCCGAAAATATAAAATTGCAGCAGAAAGAGTTTTGTAACCATCTCAATAATATCAAATTTACCTAAATATTTTACTTAAAATTTTTTAATGCTATTTTTATAATCTAAGCAAAGTTCTTGGAGCGCCTCCTCTATTATGGGATGAAAATTTTTAATAATACCTTTTTCTTTGACGGCCAAAGTGGCCTCAAGTAAGGAATCATGCGTGCCGGCATCCAACCAAGCGCCGTCAAAAACAGTTACCTTCAATTCCCGATTGTTCATATAGAATTTATGGAGGTCGGTTATTTCCAATTCGCCGCGAACGGATGGCTGAAGGGCTTTGGACGCCGCCACGACGCGACAATCAAAAAGATAGAGTCCGGTTATAGCATAATCGCTTACCCATTCTTTTGGTTTTTCTATAACCATTTCCGGTTGGCCGGCTTCATTTAACTTTACCACGCCGAATCTCTCCGGGTCGGGTACGCGCTTAACAAAAACCTGGCCGCCGCCGGAAAAATTTTTAATTTCTTGAGAAAAATCATCTTCAAAAATATTATCACCCAGAATCAGGGCGACGTGATTTTGGTCAATATGATTTTCGCCCAAAATAAATGCCTCTGGTAAACCGCGCGGCTGCCGTTGAACGCAAAAAGAAATTTTTACGCCATGGTTTCTAAAAATAGAGCCGAGCAAATTGATAAACGAGCCGCTATGTTCCGGCGAAACAATAATTAAAATATCGCGCACGCCGCCTTTAATCAAGGTGTTGAGAGGATAAAAAATCATGGGACGGTCATAAACCGGCAAAAGCTGCTTGGAGACAACAATGGTGGAGGGAAAAAGACGGGTGGCCATGCCACCGGCTAAAATTATGCCTTTTATTTCTTTTTCCATTTTTTTAATTTATTTTATTTAAAAAATTCGCATTTAGACGGCCGGCGTGGCCAATAATTTTTGATTTTTCAATTTAAGCGAGCGCCACCAATTTTCATTTTCCTGATACCATTTTACGGTTGCCATGATGCCGCTTTCAAAACCGACTTTCGGCTCCCAGTCCAATTCATTTTTAATTTTTGAAAAATCAATGGCATAGCGGCGGTCGTGTCCGGGACGGTCAGGCACAAATTCAATCCAATCATCGCCCTTATTCATAATTTTTAAAAGTAAAGCGGTAATTTCTTTATTGGTTTTTTCCGCATTGCCGCCAATACAATAGGTTTCGCCGATTTTACCTTTTTGAATAATGAGGTCAATTGCCTCGCAATGGTCATCAACGTGCAGCCAATCACGGACATTAGCGCCGTCGCCGTAAAGCGGCACTTTTTTGCCTTCAATCAAATTCGTCACAAAAAACGGAATTAACTTTTCGGGAAATTGATAGGGTCCGTAATTATTGGAACAATTAGAAACAGTGATTGGCAAATTGTAGGTGTGTTGATAGGCCCGAACCAAATGGTCGGAAGCGGCTTTAGACGCGCTGTAAGGACTTTTCGGGTCATAAGGTGATTTCTCATTGAAAGGAAAATCGTCCGGTCCAAGCGAACCGAAAACTTCGTCAGTGGAAACATGATGGAATCTCACGGACGGGTTTTTACGGATTACCTCAAGCAAAGTATGGGTGCCAACAATATTAGTATGAATAAAAGCCGAAGAATCAGCAATGGAACGGTCCACATGCGATTCGGCCGCAAAATGAACCACTAAGTCGGACTGACTGACTAATTCCTCGGTTAATTTTTTATCCGCAATATCACCCCGTACAAATCGATAACGCGCATCATTTTCAAAAAATTTCAAATTTTCCAAATTACCCGCATAAGTTAGCAAATCAAAATTAACTACACTGCAATTTGGATATTTTCTTAGCAGGTAATGAATAAAATTTGAGCCGATGAAGCCGGCGCCGCCGGTAACGACAATTTTCATTGATTTTTTTAATAGTTTTCCCCTTATTCTCTCTAACCAACATTTTAGAAAAAATTAGCTTTTTTGTCAAATTTACCCAAATATTTTACTCTTTAAATGCTTAATCGCTTTCCGGGGATGGAGAACGACAAACCTCAAGGCCCTAAAATAAGCGGTTGGATTTTTTATTTTATCAATCAAGTCCATTTTTGCCAGCTTTTTTTCAAATTCAAAAGCCAGGTCTTTCAGTTGGCGCGGCGAAAAATCACCGGTTTCAATCAGTCCTTCTCCCCTGGCTTGAGTCGCCTTCGCCAACGACGCGGAATCCGGCTCCCTGACCAGGTAGCCGTGTTCTTTGCAAATATCATACAATTTAGTGCCAATTAAAGGCGTCGCCACCATAAATCCCGGCACCACTCCGTATTTCTGGCGGAGCATTACGGCAAAATCCATTGATTGGCGAATATCTTTAATTTTTTCCCCGGGAAAACCAATCACAAAAAAGGCCTTGGTTTTAATCTTGAATTTCTGGCAAATCCTCGCCGACTCAATCACGGAATTTAAATCCAAATTCTTACTGACAATATTGGTCAAGACATCTTGGTCGCCCGATTCCACGCCGAAAATCAATTCCACGCAACCGCTTTTTTTCATCACCGCCGCCAAATTCTCATCTAAGCGATCCGCTCTGACCCCGTTGGGCGTGTCCCAAGTAATGTTAATTTTTTTATCAATCAGGCGATTAAATATCTTCTTGGCCCTGGCCATGTCGGCGGTAAGGTTGTCATCTTCAAAAGAAATGTGCTCAACGCCGTATTTCTCAACCACATACTCTATGTGGCTGATCACATAGCCATCGCTGTGGGCGCGCCAAAGCCGGCCCATATGCAAATGAATGGAACAGAAGATACAATTAAACGGACAGCCGCGGCTGGTAATCATGGAGATAGATTTTTTTTGGCCCGAAGGCCGAGCGGACAGGCCGCCGGCCAAAAAATCAAAATAAAGCGGCAGATCAATAAGATGATAAGCCGGAAAAGGAAGGCAGTCCAAGTTCCTAATGAAATCGCCGCGTTCCGTGGTGATGATTTCATTTTGTTGATTGCGATAAATTAGATTTTTTACCGAAGCCAGGTCTTGCCCGCTCTCAATTTTTTTTACTATGTCCAAAAAAACAAATTCCCCTTCGCCGGCCACGCCTATGTCAATATCGGCGCATTGCTCCAGTAGCTGCCTGCCTCTGACCGCCACATGGGGACCGCCGGCCACGACAATAATATTACTATCGGCCCGCTTAATCAGATTGGCGATTTTAATGGTGTTGTCAATTTGGACGGTAAATGGACCGCCGATGCCCACAATATCCGGCTTCTCTTTTTTGATAAAATCCAAAATATCATCATCGGAAATGCCATGGAATATGCCTCCGTCTTTGGAAATTACCCGTGTCTTTGGCTGGATCAAACAATCTAAAATTTTCGGCTGGTAGCCGTCTTTTTCCAAAACGGCCGCCAAATACAGCAAACCAAGGGGCAGGCCGAGCCTGACTCCCTTGGATCCTGGAAAATAAGTTCTCGGGGGATTAATCAGCAGTATCTTCATGGTAATGCCTTAGGGTTTCTGCCAATTGCTTAGTCAAGGAAAAATTATTTTTGACTCTCTGATACCCGGCTTCGCCGAATTTTTTGGACTTATTTTCATCAGACAACAAATCAATTATTTTGCCGGCGGTTTCCTTGATATTAAAAGGATTAATTATATAACCGGTTTCGTGGTCAACAACCGCTTCCGGCGTGCCGCCGAAACAAGTGCCCACAACCGGTTTCTTAAAAGCCATGGCTTCCAAATTGTTGTTCGGAAACGAATCAAAGCAAATAGACGGCACTAGGCAAATATCGCAACCGGAATATAATAAATCCAAATCAGGCCTATCAAGCCAGCCGGTAAAAAACAAATGGCGGGAAATATTTTTTGTCTCGGCCTGCTTCAAAATATTGTCAATATAACCGCTTTTCTTGCTCGCCACCACGACTATAAAATTGTCAAAACTCTTTTTAATCTCTTCAATATAAGCCAAAATTAAATTTCCACCCTTGAGGCCGCTGAAACGGTTGGCCATAAATATAATTTTAACCTCTTCGCCGATATTGAATTTTTCCCGAATCAGTTGCCGGCTATTGATGACGACATGGCCGGCCTCAATGCCATTATAAATTACGGCCACATTATCAATGCCGTTCTGCCGTAAGGCGTCTTTCAGGGCCTCACTAACCGCGAATATTTTATTGGCAGACCTTAAATAATGTTTAATGATTAAATTCCGAAAAGGATTAAAAGTGTTTTTCCATTGCCTGATTTTTTCTTCCAGAGTCAATTTATAATTAAAACTTTTCGGCCGGCTTAAATTTTTTTTATCAATGTAACTAAAAAACTTTCCCTGATGGAAAATATTAACGTCATGGGCGGTCAAAAAAACTTTGGGGCAATATTTTTTGCACAACTTCAAAACGGCATAGGAAAAATAGACATGGATAACGTGGGCCTGGACCACATCGGGATTTAAAATTTTTAAATATTTTTCCAGGGCGGCCAAAATTTTTCTCGGGCGCAAACCGAGCCGATGGCTTAATCGCAGATCGCGGTTATCATATAAAAAAAGAACTCGCAATCCGTCAACTTGCCGCCAGCCGGCCTCTTTTAAGCCCTGACAGGTGGAAATGACCATTACCTCATGGCCGGCTTCTTGAAGCGCTTTTGCCGACCGATAGGCGATAATATCCGCTCCCCCGGTGTGCCGAGGTGGAAACAAATCACTTAATATTATTATTCGCATATTCAATTGCTTGTGAATTAGTCAAATAAAGCGCCTCGTCTTTTTGGGAAACAAATTGAAGCAATTCTTCCAATTGGCCCCACATTTGATATTTTTCTATTTCCCAAGAATGCCCCCAGAGATGAAAAACCCCGCCCCTTTCCCTAACGGCGGAAAAATATGACCGGGCGAAGTTAGGCCAACTCAAAAAGGACTTAAGCGGCAAATTATACTTCTTGATTATCCCGTAATTGCCAATCAGCGGCTGCAATAAAAATTTAGACCAGTGGATTTTATCAGCGCTTCTTCGTCGCAAAGGAAAAGGATATGTCTGAACGCTAACGGGCATTTGAAAAACATCATCAATATTATCACCATTGGCGACCGTTCTGGCGCCGATAAAGCCGGCGCGGACAACTAAGTTTTTTATCTTGTCATTGTAATGGCCTCGCGGATAACAAAACATCTTGGTCTCCCTATTCAGCAGGCCGTCAAGCCAATTTTTTGATTCGGCTATTTCCCGCCAGGCCTCTTCCGGATTGATTTTATCCAATGAAAGATGGTTGATTGTATGGGCGCCGATTTCCTGGCGCCGTGACAAATGGCTGATATCCTCATCAGACAAGCGATTATTAAATTTTTTGGGAATATAAAAAGTGGCTTTGACGCCATATTGACCAAGCAAGTCCGCCAATTTCAAATCAAGCTTATCACCATCATCCCAACTGGTTGTAAATATGATTTTTTTCATATTTATTTAAGCCAAATTTATTTAAGCCAATTATGGCCGTGCGCGGCTATCATCTTCAGCCGCTTGCCTAATTTTTTCCAACCGTCAATCGTGCTCAAGGACTTGATAAAAAACTTAATAAAATACCAATAGCCGTTTTCAAAACGGAAAAGCAATATTTGATAATATTTTTTGATTTCCGCGCTAGTCATGGTGTTAGTATGATGGACCACGGTAAGACGGGTATCGTATTTCATAAAATCAAACTCGTCAATCTGGCCATTTTGATAAAGTTCTTGCCATAATTCGGAACCCGGCAACGGCGTGGCAATATGAATTCTGATTTCTTCCGGTTTAATGGCTTTGATTAATCTGCTGGTTTTCTTGATGTCCTCTTTGGTCTCGTCCGGAAAACCGACCATAATAAACATCAATGAATATATGCCCGCCTCTTTCGCTAAAGCAAAGGATTTATAAATATCTGCCAATTTCAAGTCCTTTTTAATGCGATCCAAGACCTTTTGTGAACCGGATTCAACGCCCCACCAGACCCAGCGAAAACCGGCTCGACGCATTTCTTGAAGAGTCGCCAAATCAACAAACTTACTGCAACGGCCCTGACAGATATATCCCAAATCATCAAGTTTCCGATCAATAATCTCCCGGCAAATTTCCCTGATCCATTGATTTTGCGCCGCGTTCATCCCCACAAATTCATTGTCATAAATCTGGACTGATTTTACCTTCAATTCTTTTTTGTAAAATTCTATTTCATCAACGATATTTTTGGCGCTTCTAAATCGCGGTCTTTTGCCGGCATTACAGCAAAAAATACAGCGATGCGGACAGCCGCGCGAACCCATCATCACCGCATTTGGCAATTCAATTTCCTTGTGCGTGCCGTGCACGCCGTGATAATAAGAAAATTCCGGCTCCAACAATTTATAATTAGGAAATGGAATGGAATCCAAATTTTCAATCAGCGGCTGGGGTTCGGTTTTAATAATTTCACCGCCCGCTCCGCGAAAGGCAATGCCTTTGACTGACGACAAGTCCCCGCCTGACTCCAAGCGTTTAATCAATTCCACGATGGTAATCTCGCCTTCGTCCAAACCCAAAATATCAATAGCCGAACATTCATTTAAAGTTTTCTCCGGCTCTAATGTCGGCCCGAAGCCGCCGGCGATAATTTTCGCCCGAGGCAATGCCTGACGGCAAACTTCAGCGGTTTTATATAAAATCGGCATGCCAAGAGTAGTGGCCGTCAGACCGATAACATCTGGATTTTCTTCTTTCATTCTTTGGGCTAATTTGTCCCAAGACCAGCCCAGAGCTTCCGCGTCAATCACTTTCGCGGAATAACCGGCGCAATCTAAAACCGTCGCCAGATACATCACGCCCAAAACCGGACTGGTGGCATTTACCTGGCCGGTAAAATTGCAGACCGGCGGATTGATAAATATTATTTTCATAATGATTTTTGTTGTTTATTATTCTTTGCCACCACATAAATATTACCATAAATATTTTCATTTTTGACAAATTTATCCAGCCAGTTAGACATCTTTTTAAAAAATTTAAGCACCACTTCCTGGCCCTTAAATTTTTTTCTTCTAAAATACCCGCATTGTATAATCTGAAAAATCACGGAAAACAACTTGCCATACGACCCGGTTTCTACAATTTCTAAATCAGTATCCTCAAATAATGAAATAACCCCCTCTTGGGTAAATCGGAAATAATCATTTGGCGCTCCATGATAGGAAAGCAAAAAAGGAACGGTGATAATACAAAATCCGCCCGGCCTCAAAACCCTCTCCATTTCGGCAATGACGGTTTTTGGCGATTTGGTGTGCTCCAATGCTTCCGCTGAAATTACTGTATCAAAATTATTTTCCGGAAACGGCAATTTTAAAAAATCGCCAACCGAGTCAATGTTTTTCCCGGCCACACCGCTAAAAGACAAATAAGAGGAAGCCCTGGTCATTATAATCGGTTTATACTTTATGGCCTCGGCGCCAATATCGCCGACATCTCCGCTCACATACTTAAGGCAGTGATTAATTACATCCCTGGTCTGAAAAAAAATATTTTCTTTGTTAGCCATTTTATTAAATATTATTTTATTGTTTTTTTTGACAAATAATCAACCAAGCGATTGCAAATTTTTTATTGGCCTCGCTTTTATCAATGGCATCAAAAAAAATCATCAACCGACCGAAGGCCATAAAAACCAAATTAAAAACCCGGCCCCAAAATTCATGCTGATAAAGATTAAGGGCCCTGATTAAATACTCAATTGCTCCTTGAGCGGCCAGGGCGTAAAAACCACCGATTCTTTCAATTTTTACCACTTTAAAACCATTTTCTTTAAAAATTTTTTCAAAATAAAAATCAGTGAAACGAAAATAATCAAACGGCTCATTATGGATGGCGCCGAAAAAATTATCCGTCAAAAGGCAATGGCCGCCGTCTTTCAGTATCCGATAAAATTCTTCAATCGGCTTTTTTGGTTCAAAAATATCGCCCAAAACACCGGTGCAAACCACGGAATCAACCGACTCGTCCGGCAGAGGAATTTTTTCCACCGAACCGACGATATCCGGTTTTAAGTTTTCATCTATATCAATAGTTAAATATTGGTCGCAATTAAAAAATTGCTTATATCGGGAAAAACTGCCGGCGCCGGCATCAAGGGTTTTGCCCTTGATATAATGGCCGTTTTCTTTGATGGCTCTTTTGGTTAAATACCGATAGGGCTGAAAAATAATCATAAATTTTAGCTTGTAGCTGGTAGGATTTTATAAATAACCCTACAAGCTAATTCCTACAAGCTACCAGCTATTTTCTTTTTTAATCATCTTATTGATTTTTATCAGAAGGTAAAAGAAAGAAACCAGGGCCGCCACGGGCAACCAAAAAGCAATTGGATAAATGGCAATATTAATCGGAAAATTTTTAATAAAAAAGAAGACGACGGTTGCTCCAGAAATAATTAAGATTGAATTTATGACGATGACTTTTTTCATCAAATGCAGAGACCGGAACATTGAACTTTCGCCCACGGCTAGTCCCATGACAACCGTGCCAACCAACAAAACCTGGGCCAAGCCGATGGCGGGAAAATAACTGTTGCCATAGACCAAAAGCACTAAAAATTTTACCGGAAACATTAAAATCACGGCGCCCACAAAAGAAATCATCACCCCGCCCAAAGAAGACCGGACAAAATGATGTTTCAAAATTCTTAGGCCGTATGACCTTGATTTGGGCAGCTGAACCAAAAGCAATCGGGAAATCGGGCCAATCAACATCAGGGGCAGGGCCGCGTAAGCCGTCGCGATTTTGAAAAAAGCGACTTGACTAAGGCCGAACATGCCCAAAATAAAAATCGGCAAGGTTCCATACAAGGTGCTCAAATTTTTATCAATCGCAATCAAAAAGCCGAATTTAAAATAATAACCAACTTTGGCTTTATTCAGGTGGGCAAAAATTTCCCGCCAACAAGGCAGAAGTTCATCTTGTAAACACAACTTCCGATATTGGCTAAAGGCGTAAATGGTAAATATTGCGTAAGACAAAAAATAACCGGCAATCAATCCCCTTAAGCCAAAACCCAAAAGCACCAG
>CAYIRS010000004.1:0-4459 GCA_964365895.1 uncultured Gammaproteobacteria bacterium | reverse complement strand
GAAAATAACAAAGTTATTTTTAGATAATAAGCCAAAATATTTTTTATATCTGCTTTATTTTTCCGGGCATAGGCCTCGGCCATCAGAGTGATCGCGGTTTCGTTGGTCCCCACATTCATAAAAATACTCGTCAAGCCGACAAAAGCAAAAATCAAAGCATAACTCGCGTACCCCTCCACGCCTAAGACCCGAGCATAAATAATGGAGGCCAAAAAAGACAACGACGTGGAAAATAAAGTACCGACCTGTAAAATGGCCGAGTCCTGGATAAATTTCTTTTTTCTTAGGGAAAAAATCTTATTTAACAAATTGATCATAAATATTTTGATATTTAAAATAGATATTCCGCCAATCAAATTCCTTGGCCCAAGCCACGCCATTGTCTCCCAATTGCTTGGCGAAATGAGCATCGCTCAAAATCCGGTTTAGCGCCTCGGCGGTCTGGTCAACATTATTTTGCTCTACCAATATTCCATTGTAGCCGTCTTTGATGGCATCTTCCGCGCCGCAGCCCTTGGTGCCAATCACGGGAATGCCGCCAGCGTTGGCTTCCAAATAAACCAAGCCAAATCCTTCAAAATTATTATCATTAAGAATTACCGGAGTTAAAATAAACACCCGGGCGCGGGCATACAAGCCAATCAATTCCTCATCGGAAATATTGCTTAAAAAAATCACATTTTCAGACAAGCCGCTCTCGTCAACTATTTTCTGTAAATCGCCAAAATATTTTTTATCCGACTGATCGCCGACAATGTAATATTTAAAATTAGGAATATCTTTTTTTATTTTTCCCGCGGCCCGGATGGCAATATCAAATCCCTTGCGTTTTTTTAACGTCCCCACGGTTAAAATTATTTTTTCCTCGCCCTTATCGGCCTGGCCCTTGCCGGAATTATAAAATTTATCAAAATGAACTCCGTTATTTATGACAAATATATTGGCTAGGGATTGCCTTTTTAAAATCTCATTCTTGGTAAAATTACTGACGCATATAACTCCCTTGGCTTTTTTTAAAAATCGGCCAATCAAATATCGATAACACCCGTGGTCCAGCGAAGTCGGAATATAGGTACCGTGGGCGGTGACAAAATAGGGCTTGGCGGAAAACAGCATCAGCGGAGAAAATATCATATAACCGGGCAAATCAGCAAAAAAATGGACCAGATCGTTTTGTTTAAGATGCCGCCAAAATACCCGAAAATATTTTAACGCGCCGCCAAATCCTTTTCTGATATTTAGCAAGTTAGGAATAGCGACCACGGAGACCCCTAATCGGCCCAATAAATCAAGATTATAATTATCCGGACTCAAAACCGTTATCTTGTGCCTTTTTGCCAATTCGCCGATAAAATCCAGGGAATATCTTCCTTGGCCGTCTTTTTCTGATAATGTTTTGACAATAATCAATATATTCATACCTTCGGTGGGGAAATGTCCGGTTTAATTTCTATCATTATGGGTTTGGTCTGAACATGATTACCGGCTTTAGCTAATAATTTAGATAATAATTCTAATGTTTGACCGCGTAAAATATATCTTAGACCAACCCTAAAATAGTTTTTATAAGAGCTTATTTTGCGAGTATATTTCTTGATTAATGATTCTACCAATGAAAGAGAATGGGGATATTTTTTTAAAAATTTGTTCTTGCTTAAAGCCCATAAGATTTTATTTGGCACAAAAGAATATGAGGCCAGCATAAATAAATTACTCCAAAAAACATTTTCTTTAGTTCTCTCTCCTTCCGCTTCTTTAAAAACCCCCGTGTTTCCTCCCCATTGATGGAATTTATGGGTTTCTAAATTTGCTCCTTGAATTCTATCTTGGGAAATTAAACCTTGGCTTAAAGCCATTTCCGTTATCTCGGTTTTTGGAAAAAAAGCCAGGGAGTATAGGCGCAACTTAAACGGTCTTATTTTAAGCATAAGCTCAAACGTCTGACGATAATCATTTTCGGTTTCAAAAGGATTATCCATAATAAAATCATAGCACCCATTAATGCCGGATTCCCGTAAAATTTTATTCATATTTATTATAGTTTCATTCGCCGTATGTCTTTTATAAATATGAGTTCTAATATGATCGGAGCCGCTTTGGATGCCAATGTCCATTTGGTTGCAACCGGCGGTTTTTAACAGCGAAACCGTTTCTTTTTTAATATGGTTTGGATGGCTGCACATGCCAAAAGGGATGTTGATGTGAGATTTATATTCTCCATAAAACTCTTTTAACCATTTTTCATCCACGGCAAACACCTCATCAAAAAAATAAATGGTCTTAAGATTGGGAAATCTTCTCTTGGCTTCTTTCAACTCCTCAATCACGTTTTTAACGCTTCTCTGCCTGACGGGCTTACCGGAAAAAATACTGTGAAAAACATTATTGCTGCAAAAAGTGCATTTATAAGGACAGCCCCTTGAACTAAAAATTTCATATCTCTTTTTTTGTTCTGCCCATTCTTTTGTTAAAGAATAAAGTTTTCCGTTTTCAATAAACCACTTGTTCTCATAGCCATGGTCGGGAAACGGCAACAAATCCAAATCCTGATTAAGCGGTTCCAATTCATTTTTTATGATTTTAGAATCTGATTTAACCCACAGGTTTTTAATGTCTTCTATGGATTTTCCCGAAGACAGGTTATCGGCTAATTCCGACATGACTTTTTCTCCCTCGCCAATACAAACAATATCCGCATGTTCTATGCATATTTCCGGAAAAAGTGTGGCGTGCGGCCCGCCCCAAATTACCGGGATATTTGTTTGTTTTTTAATCGGTTCGGTAAGCTGGCAAGCTAAATTAAAAAAAATGGAAAAAACCCCGAATCCCACCACGTCGGTTTTTAAATTTTTTATTAAACCAATTACTAAATCAATTTCTATTTTGGAAAGTGATGGGATTTCTGATTCAAATTCACCAATATATATATTATTCACTTGATGACCGGATTTTTTTAAAACAGAGGCAATATAATCTATGCCAATTTTTCCTATTGAGCCAAAAGATATAAAGGTAAAATTTAGGATTTTGCCTGTTTTCCCGGTTTTATCTAACGCCTCTAATTCATCATTGCCGATAGCAAACATAAAATTTAATTATTAATTATTAATCCCCGCTCGTGGTCGGGGACAAGTTTTAAAATCCTACAATTTTTTGGCCAAAAAGTCAATGAAAAATTTTGGTTTCAAAAAATAAACCGGACCGTATTTCTTTTGATATTTATAATGCCGCAAATATAATCTCGCCCAAAACGGCCCCATTGCCACTGCCACCCGGCCGGCATAATTTTCTATATTATCCCAATCAAATTTTTTTTCCGGAAATTGATCTTGCAATTGCTTAAAAAGTTTGGTGCCGAGATAGGGCACGGCCGGCGTAAAATATTTTACCTTTAGCTGATTTTGATTGATAAAATCAACCGTTTCCCTGATGGTGGCCTTGTCCTCGCCCGGGCAATTTAAAAGAACATACAAGCCAGCCGATAAACCGTTTGCTTTTAAAATATTGATTGATTCTTTCAGCTGCGCCTGGGTAATATTTTTGTTTATATTTTTCAAAATCTTGTTACTCGCCGATTCCAGTCCCAGATTAATTGTTCGGCAGCCGGCCTGCTTAATTAAAGCGATTAAATCTTGATTTTTAATAATATCATCGGCCCGGCTATTACATCCCCAAGTAAAATTTAGTTGATTTTCCAATATCAACTCCGCGATTTTCTTCACTCGCTCTGGTAAAATCAAAAACTCCCAATCCTGAAAATATATTGACTTGACCTTAAAATTTTTAATTAAATATTTTATTTCTTGAATCACCCGCTCCGGCGATTGGGCGATATATTTGCCCTCGGCCATGGCTTTGAGGCAAAAACTGCAACTGTAAGGACAACCGCGGGAAGTGAGCATAATGGAAAATGGCTTATCAAAACCGGAAATGCCATACTTTTCCATCGGCAAAAGATGATAGGCCGGCATCGGCAAGCTATCCAAATCCTCTATGCGACCGGCGCTGCGATTATGATAAACCTTGCCGTCCCGCCGCCAAGATAATCCATTTATCTCCTCTATTGATTTATTCTCGGCCAAGGCCTTAATTAAATTTTTAACAATAAATTCCGGCTCTCCCCTGGCCACAAAATCAACTTGGCATTTCGTAAAAATCCATTGGGGGCTAACCGTGCCGTGGACGCCGATTAAAACCTTGCGCTTCGCTTGGGCGGAATTTATAACCTTAAAAATATCGCCGATGTCGGAATTAGGACATTCCCACCTATCAACTGGCGACGTGGTACAAATTAAAACTTCTGGAAAAAAAGATTCAATTTTTTTTAAAGTTTCTTGTCCGCCACACCCAATGGCATTTGCGTCAAACAAAAAAACGTCATGGCCATCTTCAATGAGCAAACTGGCAATAATCGCCAAGCTTAGGGGCTGGCGCTGCCTTTTATTCATGATTGATTTTC
>CAYIRS010000003.1:12153-14893 GCA_964365895.1 uncultured Gammaproteobacteria bacterium | reverse complement strand
CAAATCGGCGGCATTGACATAAACCGTCCGGCCCTCACTGACGCCTTGATAATCATTGGCGAGCAGACCGCTGGGACTGCCTTGGTTGAGCGGGTCAAAATATTTCCGATACCAGAATAACGGCGAGTAGTGATTATTGTTAGCCACGACCCTGACGCCGATGGCGTCGTCATTTGAGCCCTCGGCCAAAGCCAAACTGTAAATTCTTAAATTTGAATCATAAAAACCGGGCCGGAAAACATCATTCAGCCAGTCAATTTTTATGGCATGTTTTCCGGCCGAAATATTGGATAATTTGACCATACTGGTCTGGGGATTGTCTGGCGGGCTGGCTTTGGCGAGAACCGTTCCTTTAACCACGCCATCTACTTTAATATCCATTTCATGATTAATATCCAAGCCCGCTTGTTCTAGCGAATCATTGTCATTGGCGGTCTTTAAAATCAAATAATAATCCCCTAATTTGGGAAAATTAATTTCATAAACAAAATCGCAATCAGAGCCAACCGTCATGGCATATCCATCTTTAATAAAACACCTGTTATTTGCTTGGGTAATTGTCTTATCGCCGGCAATTGTCTGCTTGATGTTTCTTTTCGCCTCATCTTCGGAAAACCGCCTGGTAAATATAAACTCTTTTATTAAATCATTAACATTCCCGCCGGCAATGACAAGTGGTTGATTTTTAAGTGGGTCATTATCATAATAAAGAGCGGGCAAATCGCCATCCAGTCCTGCCACACCGCTATCACGGCAATAATAAAGCTCAAAATTAGTATTAACACAGCCCCCACTATCGGTCTTGCAGTTATTAGAAGCATCAAAATAAGGGAAACCCTTCGGAGCTGGCCCCGGCTCCGGCCAGGGATTATCACATAAAAACACTTTGACTGTGGTCGTAGCCGTGGCCTTGCCAATATCTATATTTGTGTCAGAAGAAACCTTGGCGGTTATGTAGCCGTCGCCGCCCACATTACCGCCCGTAAACCATTTGTTTCTGTTGCCATCGCCAATTTCGGCAGAATAATTAAAAACCTGCATAGTGACATAAGATGGATTGCTCATGCCCCACGCAATCTTTGATTTCAACAAAACACTACCGGTGCTTGTGCTGCTCAAGGCCCAGGCCTGGTATAAATGTTGATTTAGGGCCAAGTTCGGATCGGTAGTGGTAACATTATTATATTTAAGATAGGGGTAAAGATTATTCCAGCCGGCCGAAATATCATCATCATATAAGCTAACGCTTCTTTTACCGCAATCCTCGCCGTAACAGAAAAAAGTGTCGTTATATTTTTCTTCGCCCATGGGCCAGATATTTATTTTGGCGCCTCCGATCTGACAACGGTTTGTCAGCATGGTTACGCTGGATGATGACACGGTGCCATCAATATCCGCCACAATCTTATACGTCTTACCGCCTGTCCAATCAGTATTTTTTATAAAATCAAATGTCTGCTGATTATTTTCACCCGTATATTCTAAAATTTCAAATTGATTATTAGCTAATTGCGCCCAACCGGAACCGCAAAGATCAGTGGTCTGGGCCAAGACCGATTTTCGGCCGGTGAATTTATTTATTACCAATTGTATTCGGCCCAAAATTTTGCCCCACCAGCCGTTGCCAAAGGTAACGGTGCTGGTGTTCTGTTTGCAAATCGCAATATTGGCCAAGGGCACATAAGTACTCGGAGAAAATTTCGCCTCCCAAATGCCATTGGGGCAATTGCTGATCTGGAACGGCTGCGCGTTGCAAACTTCGGCCCGCTGGTCTACTTCAAAGGTCCAAGAGAAACTAGTGGGCTGGCCCTTTTCCACCACATTATTGCCGCAAACAGCGCCGCCAGTTGAACCCTCATTTAAACAATTTGCGCTACAGCCATCGCCACTTATCTTATTGCCGTCATCGCAATCCTCGCCGATTTCTACTTTGCTATTGCCGCAAATGGGCGTGTTTGGCTGTGAACCGACCAGCCGGCCGGATTCTGGCAAGCATTGAGCAGAACAGCCGTCGCCGTTTGCGGTATTGCCATCATCACATCCTTCGCCCCGTTCTGGTCGGCCATTGCCGCAAAGAGAGCCATATTTTTCATCCGAACCCTCTAAAAGGCAATTACTACTACAGCCGTCGCCGTTTATGGTGTTGCGGTCATCGCACTCTTCAAGCGACGACTCTTTAATGCCATCGCCGCAGGAAGCAATATTGGCGTTGCCCGTTTTATGACATTTTTGGTCACAATATGGCTCGCCCCGGTTGCATTCTTTGATTAAATTTTTTAAATCATTGGGATTGGCTGGATCGGGACATAAATTGTAAAAGCTGTTTAAAACACATGGTGGGAGCGCCGAGGCCGGGCAAGAGCCGGGTAAAAATTTCCAAGGATAAAGCCAGGGCTCGCATTCTTCGCCCGTCCCCTTGCCGACATTATAATTTAAGTCCCCTAATTGATTGTTATTCCAAGCAATCGGGCCGGCCGGGCCGCCGCTGACCACAACCCGATATTTTGTCGATGTTGCAGTCGATGTCGCAAAAGTATCGGTCGGAACAAGAATTAATTCCTTGGTCAGCTCCGGCGTCCAAATATTAGCCGAATAAACCGGATAAGATATTCTTAAATTTTTTAATAAATCAAAGGTGTTGTTTAGGCAATCCGAATCATTTACGCCGCATTTATAAAGTTTGATATTATTAGCGCTTAAAGCTGGATCGGTGACGCGGATTGAACTGCTTTTGACCTCA
>CAYIRS010000003.1:0-12053 GCA_964365895.1 uncultured Gammaproteobacteria bacterium | reverse complement strand
GGCCCGATTTTCACACCGCCCCCGCCCACGCATTCGCCCGGCTGATCCTTATTGTTTGTGATGGTGGCAATGCTATCGCCGGAATTACTCATCTCATATGGATCTATAACCGAGCGCCAATTCCAATTTAATTGGCAGGAATTAAGCACATTACAATTCGCGGCCTGGGCAAAAGCATTATAAGCCTGTTTGTCGGTGGTGTAGCGCATAAATTTATGGGCCGGCGCGACTTCAACTGAATCTACGTCGCAGATTTGGCTGCCGGTCTTAAATAGCCAGATATAATCATCTTCACCATCTTGATTATAATCGGTGCGAGTATCGGGGTTGGGCGTTAAGAGTTTCCCTTGCGGTTCATTGGTATCAATTTCTGTGCCACCGGTTAAGGTTATTATCTTTGACGCCCGCACGCCATTGTCGCCGCCGAGAAGAATCACCCGATACCAGGTGTTGGGATTAAAATTATCACTTTGATTAATCTGAAAACCCTCGGCCGAGGCGCCGTTTGGTTGGCTGTATGGAAAAATATGTATCTGCGCCGGGTCAACTTGCTGTCCCACGCATCCGGCGCCATCAGTGGGGGCGCCCTCGCCACTCCCGCATTTTTCCACAATTAAATTCCCCGGGGATTTAAGCGTCCCATCGGCGACGGGCAAATTAAAGCGCGCCGAAATCAAAGCATTCAAGCAGGCGTCTTTTGACATAATCCAAGGGCTGGGGCTTTGAGTCGTGCCCTGGTCGCAGGACTGGTCCTCAATCACCACCAAATTAGTCAAATCAATATAGGCGCGGCAATAATCGGTTTTATTCGGATTGACTTTTAACTGGGTAATAACTTCGGCAAATTTATTGGGCGCATCATAAATCGTTTCTTTTAGGGCCGTGCCCTCGGCGACCGGCTGATTGGCTAAATTATAAAGAGAAATTTTATCAACTTTATCGGTGCGCCAGTCCCAAAGCCGGTCCCAGGGATTTAATATCAGGCAAACATTGTCCTCGCTGTCCAAATTAGCGTTAAATGGTTTGGCTTCAAGCCGATAACGAAACCAGGTCGGGTCGGGCGAACATTCCACACAGCCCGCCCGGCAAGGAGTACTATTCGGCCTGGTTTGGAAATTCCAACAATAATCTTTATCGGTGGTAATCCCGCCATTATAGGAAATATTAGCGCAATATCTATTTGATAAATTTACTTTATTTTCCAATTTATAACCAACATAATCCTTGATTTCCTCGCTCCTTAAAACCACTTTATACCAAGAATTTATAGTTAAACTGCTTGGCGTAAAGCTAAAAATATCATAATTTAATTTGTTATTATCGCTATATACCTGAATCGTACCATTAACCCTCTGACAATTTGCGCCGTTGGCATTATCGCATTTCAAGACAATAATAGTATTATTATTTATGGTCGTGGGATCCATACGGTTGCTGAACCTGGCCGAAATAACCGCGTCCACGCAGGCCAAGGGCTCGGGAATATATAAATTAGGATGCCTGACTTGATTCCATTCTTCGCTCCAGGGGGTGGGGCTGGCCATTTTAGCGCCGACATCACAACTTCTTGTCCGTGTGCAGTCCTCCACCACATAAGGCCGTTGAAATGGCGATTGGCTGATCGTATTAAACGACCAAGTGTACATGCCAATGGCCGCTTGGGTGATATCAACTAATGGACCCTGGCAACTGCTTTTATTAATCTGGCAATTCCGGCAGGACAATCGGCCGATTGACCCAATATCATAATCAGAGCAAAGGCCGGTGCCGCGCTGGAATACGTCCTCATTGCCCACCCGATCGCAAATTTCGCCCACATCCAATAAGCCGTTGGCGCATTTATTAGCCGGGGCCGGTTCGCAAGTACAGGGGTCAATGGCTAAAGAAATTTCATTGATTAAAACCTTGGTTCCGGCAATAGCCGGCTGGGCGCTGTTTGCCCTGTTTTTGGTGGAATCAGCAAAGACAGAAAAATCAAGAAAATTATTTCCCGGCGTATTTTGACCGTCAATTTTCCGGCCTAGGGAAGCGGGCGCAATCGCAATCGGCAATTTACCGGCGGCGCCATAAATAATTTTATCTTGATGGGGGGCATCGGCGGACGGCGCTAATTTCACGGTCGTTTCTCCGCTATAAACAAACGGCAATCTAAATCTATCGCTTCGCGGCAGAACGAAAAAACCCCTTATCGGAATTGAAGTGGGAGCATTGGCGGGCAATAAGCTGGAAATCGTAGAAGTATTTGTTTTATTAATAACTAAAAGCCAGGCGCCAATATCAATGGCGTTGTCTGTGCCATTATAAAATTCAATAAACTCATCGGTACTGCCCGTAACGTTGCAATTCCGGCCGCCGGAACAGCCACTTAAACTACAGGCGCCATATTGGTCATAGCCGCAACTATACGGCGGCGGTCGGCTGATAATCGTATTGAACGACCAGGTGAACATGCCGATGCCGGCCGGTATTCTCGCGGCGGAAACACTGACACATCGCGAGGTGTCTAATCGGCATTGCCGGGTGCAGGATAGCGCGCCGCCGGTAAAGCCAGAATAATCCTCGCATTCATTTTTATCATCTTTAAAAGCCGCGCCGTCGCACTCTTCCGTGCCTTCCACTTGGCCGTTGTTATTACAAAAATTAGCGGCCAATTGGCAGGTGCAGGCCGGCTGGTTAGGAGCGGCAATAATATTGCAAGTTAGCCCGGCTTGGCAAATTTCCCGAGCCGTACAGCCATTAATTGGCTGACCACCTTCATCAACCTCGCCGCAGGGATCGCCCAGACCGCCCGGACTGACTAAAAATCTAAACGGGTTGCTATACTGCGCGCCATTATAAACATTCAAATTGGTCATCCCCCTCTTATTCTCCGGCACCAAGTCGCGGGCTCTATCTATGGCCCAATTGGAACCCGTGCTGGTGGTGTTGGTGGGAAGAAATTTCCAGACAACATTTTTGAGGCCAGCAGTCGGAAAATTGGCGCCGATAAGCTGGGCTCTCTGGAGGGCTGAACCGGCATTTATTTTTACAATTACCGGCGGCGCCGATGCCAATCCGGCCTCATAAATATCCAAATTATAAACATTACAAAGGCCGGGCCGAACAATATTATTGAGCATAAAATCTTCGCCGTTGCTGGTTAAGCCGCCAAAATCCTGATGGGTTTGGACCGTCACCGGATAAGTATTTTGCGCCATGGCCGGCACCTCCACGATAATTTGATTGTTAGTCCAAGTGCTGTTGCAATCCTCATTTAAATCCAAATTAGCCATGGTCTCGCCAAAATAAACCGCGCCTGTTATGTTGCCGAAATAACGGCCGCCGATGGTGACATAATTCCCGGCCGCGCCATTATCGGGCTCAATCCAATCAATAATCGGGTTTTGGGCGCACACACAATTAATTGGCATACAGGCGCCGCTGGCGCAATTGTCGTCCAGACATTGGCTGCTGCTATCGCTGCAGCTCTCGCCGTCGCAAGCCCCGCAATAATATTGGCTGGCCGGCTCGCCGCCGCAATCAATGCCGGTTTCGCCATAAGGCGATTGTGAGTCCTGGATGCCGTTGAAACAATTAGGCGCCCTAATTTTTGTTTTAATGGCTGGCGACTCAAACGGCGCGGCCATACCGCTGGGCGTAACCTGGGTCTTTATTTTCCATTCTGATTGCAAATTCAAAGCCGAAATATCCCAAGTAACTTGAGTGTCAAATTCTTCATTGGGGGTTTGATTTGGATTAAATGGGCCATAGTCGGTAAAATTACTACTATCAAAACCCTCAACATTATATAATCGCATATCAGTAATTGAACCGCCCCGATTTCGGGCATAAGCGCCGACGGCTAAATCATCTATTTTTGGCACGCCGACCACGCCGGAAAAATTATAACTAATATTTCTGGTCCAATTGACAAACGTGTTGGGGCCCGCCGGTATTCTATCGGAACTGAAATGTTTTATATAGCTTAATTTATTATTAAGAATAATCTCGCAGGCGGGCGTATTGGTATCACAGGGGCCCCAGCTCTCATTGACGCAGGTCTTACTGCCGCAGCCCTGCGGGCCGCAACTGGCGGTGGCGCCTGACTCGCATCGCCCCGATGAAGGCGGTGGCGCCAACCTGGTTAAAACAAAAGAAACAATGGCAAACGCCGACAGAATAATAATCAAGCCAATCACCGCGCCTAAAATTATTTTTTTGGCTCTTTCAATTTTGCTTTCATCGCCGGCCGCCGTCATCCATAAGAAGCCGGCGTAAATAATCAAAATCACGGCCACCAATCCCAAAAATCCCAAAAATATTCTGACAATATTAACAATGATGGTTTTAAGGTCATTTTGCGCCAAGCCTATGCCCGCGGCCGTGTTTAAGCCGAATTGGTCTTGGGCTAAAACCTGGCTGAATAGAATAAAAATTCCGGCCAAGACCAAAATCAGGACAAGCGCTATGAATTTTTTCTTTTTGACAATCGCGGTCATCTTGAATTTAGAAAATTATGGGAATTGGAATATTGGCCTATCTGGGCCTATCATCATTATAATCATCGGGCGTGCCATTATTATCAAAACATTTGCCAAAACAACAGCCGGTTTTGCCAGCCGTATTTAAGGCCGTCAGATGGTCTTGACTGATAACCCAACTGCCACCCATTGATTTGCCATTTACTATTGGTTCGGTAGTAATAGCCTGGAAAGCCATACACACATCATTGGCGCTATCGCACTTTTTAGCGCCGTTTATTTCATCTCTATCGCAATCAAGCGCGGCATAAGAAGCGGGATTGGGGACCTTAACCTGTGAAGTGAGCTCCTCTACATCACTGACACAGCCCCAGGTGATTAAGCCGTCCTGTTCTCTGTAATCGCATTTTCCCCAATCAATACTACCATTTCTTAAATATCTACCGCCGGTATTACTCGCTCCCTGCGGGCCGCCGCCCGGCAAAAAGCAATTCTGGGTAATGGATTCAATACCCGAGCCGGCCAATGGCGCGTAACTGGCAGGCACGGAAAACGGACTGCTATGTTCAATAAAAGTATGGGTATATTTGGGCTCGCCATCTCGGCGGTCAATATCATTACCGCTATTGGTGTTATAGCCGATCACCCAAGCGTTTCTCAACGGCGTCAGTAAAATATATCTCTTATTTCTCTCTTCCACACTTTGGCCGTAAAACCAGCCCGCCCTTAAAGTGCCCATACTCATTACCTTATTAAAACTAAGCCTGGGCTTATATAAAGCATTATCCACGTTGGCATCCTTGATGGGGTCAATGTTCATTAAAAGAGGCGGCTGTAAGTCAACTTTATCAGAAATCCAGAAACTCCACTGAAAATTATCGCCAAAACCGCTGCCGCTCGGGTCGGAGGGATTATAATAGGGTTTGGCTGAATTTAAAATATATGTCTCTCTTAAAGCCCCTGCTTCCCGGCCATCGGCCAAGCCATAATATCTCTGGTTGGTCGGGTCTTGGAAATAATTAAAACTGCCGTTAAAGGAATTAAGCGCCATATCGGCCAGACCGTTGCTAAAGGGCGTTTCTAAGGAGGGATAATAAAACTTGACTGAAGCCGAAATTTTAGTACAAGGCGCGTTCGCCTGGCAGGAACCGCCCCAAGCCAGACACCAGCCGGGATCAGTAGTGGGGCAAATGCCCCAATCCTCCGGGTTATCCGATGTCTTATAAATTTCTAAATTTCCCCCGACCGTCTTAGCGCATTTATTGCCCAAATCCGACTCGCAGGCGCCACCCCAATTTGTACACCAACTGTCGCTACCCGTCTGACAAGTTGGTATGGATTTGGGGTAATAAACTATTTGATTTAAAGTATTGGGCACGACTTTGTTGCATGCCTCATTCGCCTCGCAAGTCCCGCCCCAAGTCGCGCACCAGCCCTCATTGGCCGTACTGCATTTTTTTAAATTAGCCGCCGGTGTCTCTACTTCATAATAAGTGGCTTTGTGAGCAAAATCATTAAAAACATCTATGGTGCCATCTTCATCGGTATCTATCTTATTATTTACCGGCCAGCAATAAATTTTATCGCCGCAAGCGTTCACCCCGCATTCAATATTGCCGGTTAATTCAACGGTGCGAAATTCATTGGTAATTTTATATTTAATCTTTGTGGTGCCGGCGGTATTTAGGATTGAGGTCTCGGCCGTATTATTTAAATCATAATCTTTATCATATTTCACTAAAATCTTATCAATTACCAAAGGATTAACCGCCTCATTAAAATTAATTTGGAATTTTGTATTGCGATATGCGTCTCTAATGCCATTAACCGTTATTCTTTCTAAAATATTGTGGCCGGCCGTAACCGCCGCGTTAAACACATCGCTGATGTTACTGGTATTCTGGACCAAAAATCTTACGGCATACCGATTAGTAACTGAACCGGTATTTTTAGTTACCAGACACAGGTCTGGATTAACAGCGCAACGTTGAAAAATCGTGCCATAATCCGTCAAAATTTTCGTCGCGATATTTTTTAAGGTATTGGTTCTGCCCTCGGACGTAGCCGGATCAAGAGCCGTCACCTCTCTGCCTATAACATATTCCCCAATGGATCTGCCATCGGCCCAAAATTGTACTTTGTCGCCGATTTTAGGCGCCACAACATTAAAGGTCCACTGGTTACTGCCGGCCGCCGCTTCATTTAATCTGAAAATTAAGCCATAAGGACCAATATTTACATTTAAACCGCCATCATAGGTGCTGGTATACGGTTGAGTCACGCCGGGCCAGAGCACAGAAACAGCAGTGCCATTAATAGTCACGGTAACCGGACCGCTGTTTTGACCGCTATATGTCCCGCTTAGGGTGGCGCTTCTGGTATTTGGGCTTACGGGCGCGGGCGATGTCGCGGAAGCAATAATTTCCTGATTAAAGCTATCCGACCCGTTTGGCTGAAATGTTCTGGAATTGACGGCGAATGCCAATTTGGTTGCCGTGGCCGCACCAGCCGATTCATAGGTGTCGGCTCTTTCATCCGGGCTGGGATAAATCCCGCTCACATTATCAATGCCCTCGGAATTTAAAACTGCGTTTGTGCTCTGGACTTCGGGCGGGTCCAGATCCAACTCGCCGTTGGTGGTAAAGCTCCAGCGATACATGCGATTGGTAGAATTTATAAATACGGTCTCACTGCCGTCGGCTTTCAAAATTCCATTATTTAAAGTTACCTGAAAAACACGATTCTGCTTGTCTTCCAAGCCCAAATATTTTCTGTTGCCACCCTGATAAGTGATGAAAACAAAAGTATAATCATCATTATTGTAGGCCTTGGTCTGAGCAAAACTTTCTTTTGTAAAATCACCCGTTATCTCGCAAGCTGTTGTACCAGTTGTTAATTTACAAATCTCCACGTTAAGATTATTTCCCGCATCTCTTTTTATGGCTTCGCCATTGCATCTGACGGCCGTGTCCGCTATTTGGCAAATGGTGCTTGGCTTGATTTTTTCTTTAAAAGTAACCGCGATCATGGTATTAATAGGCACGTCCCTTTGTCTATTGGCCGGATAAACGCTTTCCACCGGATCCTGGCCCAGACCCCAAAGATCGGGGCCGCCGCCGGGGCCGCGACCGCCGGGGCCGCCGCCGCCCGTTTCCCAGCCGCGCAAAATAAAGGAGACGATAATAAAGGCGGCCAGAATTATAATCAAGCCGATAATGGCGTCAAGAAGTATTTTTTTTGCCCTTTCAATTTTATTTTCATCGCCGGCCGCCGTCATCCAAATAAAGCCGGCATACATAATCAAAATCACGGTCAAAATGCCCAAAAAACCCAAGATAATTTGGATAATGCGGGTAATAATGACCTTGAGCGGTGTTTCACCCAAGCCGATGCCCCGAGCGCTTTCCAAGCCAAGATTAACGCTTTGCGCCCAGGTCGTTGTCGGCAAAATTAAAAACAAAAAAATCACCAAAAACACAACCAATAATATTTTGGTGATGGACGACCTTTGCTTGGGAGAAGGGCGTGACTTGAACATAAATTTTTAAATTATTTTATAAGGATTTATTAATTTTTAAATTTATCGTGTGATAAAAAGCAACTAATTTTCAATTTTTGAATCAGATTAGTTGAAACATTGAAAATTGAGACATTCATTGAAAATTGAAAATTATTTACCCAGTTCTTCCTTGACAATTTTTGAAATCGCCTGCCCATCCGCCTGTCCCTTAACCCTTGCCACCACCGCGCCCATTACTTTGCCGAAATCAGCCGGACTAGCCGCGCCCAATTCGCCGATAACACCTTTAATTATCTCAATTAACTTATCTTCTGACAATTGCTCGGGCAGATATTTTTCCAAAATTTTTATTTCGGCTTCTTCTTTTTCGGCTAAATCATTCCGGTTGCCTTGCCGATATGAATCAATTGAGTCCTGCCGTTTTTTAATTTCCGATTTGATTAAGCCGACCATTTCCTCATCGGGCAAGACCGCTTCCTTGGCCATTAATTTTTCAATTTTTTTGTTCTGGACGGCGGCCTTAAGCAAACGCAACGTGTCCACGGCAAACCTGTCTCCGCCCTTAAAGGCATTTAAAAAATCCTGTTCAATTTGCGGTTGTAAAGCCATAAATTATTATTTACCCTAGAATTTTGAAATAATTTTATCTCCATCCCTCCCCGTCCCGGAGGCAAATTCTGCCTCGCGGGAAAATAGGAAACAATTTGATTTACCGATTTCTCGGTTCTTCAATCAACTTACCGATTTTTTTCAGATATTCTCTTTTCTGATTTATTTCGTCTCGACGGGCGGCGGCGGCGCGAACAGCCGTTTTATTTTTTCCCGCTTCATAATACCTAATCTTTCTGGATTGGATTAATCGCCCGCTCTGCTGGATTTTTTTGCTAAACCGCCTGACTAAGGCCTCAAAGGTCTCGCCCTTTTTTCTTTTTACTTCTACCACTTGGTTCACCTCACTTTCTTTAATTGAGATAGTTTTGCCACCATCTCTTTATATAAATTAATATTGATACTATGACTATTCTTCCGGTTCTTTTTCCAGCCTTTCTCCTTCATCTTCCTCTTCTTCTTTAATAATGTCTTGATGCCTCTTCCTTCTTTTTGGCAAGGGCAACGTTTCTTCCGTGTTTTCTAATTTTTCTGTTTCTACTTCTCTTAGAATGGTCGTCCGACTTTTATAATATTTTTCCAGTCGGGCCTGTAATTCTTCTTCTATTTTATTAAAATTAATAACTTCCTGAACCCCGCCTTCCATGTCCCGGAACAAAATCGTGCCGTCGCCGATTTCTTTCTGGCCTAAAATCAGAGTGAATTTGACTTCCAATTTATTGGCCAATTCCAGCTGACTCTTTAAACTGTCTTTATAAAATGCCTGGGCCAAGGCCAAACCCTCTATTTTACGCAATTTTTCGTATAAAACCATGGCTTTCTTTTTGGCGGCTTCGCCTAATTGGGCAATAAATATGTCCGGCTTATAGGGCTTGGGCACGGCAATTTCCTTTTCCCTTAACTTTGCCACAATCCGATCCAGACCCAGGGCCAAACCGCAGGCCGGAATTTGTTCCCGTCCGCCCAAGGTTTCCACCAAGCCGTCATAACGGCCGCCGCCGCCCAAAGCGCTCTTGCCCTCAATATCGTCAGCCGCCCAATATTCAAAAATAGTTTTGGTATAATAATCCAAGCCCCGGACAATATGCGGATTTAAAACATAGGGCAAATCCAATTCGTCCAAATATTCCACGACCTTCATAAAATGGTCTTTGCATTCCTCGTCCAAAAAATCCAAAATCTGCGGCGCTTCATCGCGCAATTGGCGGCAACCGTCCTCTTTGCAATCCAATAGGCGCAAAGGATTTTTCGCCAAACGCTTTTTGCAATTCTCGCAAAGCAGTTTACTCTTGCTTTTGTAATATTTTATCAATTCCTGCTTATATCTTTCGCGGCATTCGGGACAGCCGATGCTGTTGACCTGAATTAATGACTCTAAGCCCAATTCATTCAGGCAATTCCAGCCCATTAATATAAGCTGGGCGTCCAAAGCCGGATTAATCTCGCCAATGGCCTCAAAACCGAATTGATAAAGCTGGCGGAAACGGCCGGATTGCGGCTTTTCGTGGCGAAACATCGGGCCGAGGTAAAAAAACTTAACCGGCTGCGTCTGATTAAGCATGCCGTGCTGGATATAGGCCCGGACTACGGCCGCCGTCGCCTCCGGCCTTAGGCACAAATTATCGCCGCCCTGGTCAATAAAGCTAAACATTTCTTTTTCCACGATATCGGTCTGTTTGCCCACGCCCCGAATAAATAAATCCGTATATTCCAAAATGGGCGTATCAATCTGGTCATAGCCGTAAGCCAAAGCGATTGCCTTGGCCACATTTCTCACGGCCTCCCAATACTTCTGGTCTTGGGGCAGAATATCTCTCATGCCCGTGACGGTGGACAATTCTTTTTTCCGGCTTCGTTTTTCCGGCTCGCCGAGATGAGTCAAAGCGGGCTTATTTTCGGTTTTAGCCGCTTTTTTATCTTTATTATAATTGCTGCTGTTTTTCTTGGGTCTGGACATTAGAGTTAAAAGTAAAAAGTTAAAGGTTAAAAGTTATACTTTGGCGTATTAAAAATGGTCAGCCGGGTGAATGGCCAGCCGCGCAGCCAGGTGCGGCCAATAATAAAACTCCTTTTCACCGGCCCGAACACCCTGGAATCCAAACTTTCTCCCCGATTATCGCCCAATAAAAAATATTCATCGGAGCCCAAAGTGATGTCGCCATAACCGCGAGCCGGCAAGTCGGTCGCCAGGCCCGGCGCCAAATAATTTTCCGCCAAGGGGATAAAAGAAGCGCCCGGCTTCAATAGGTAAATCCGGCCATTTTCTATTTTTATATGCTCCCCGGGCAGGCCGATAACCCTTTTTATAAAATATTGTCTGGGATTTTTCGGATATTTAAAAACCACTATATCGCCTCTTTGGGGCTCATTAAAACGATAACCAATCTCATCAATGATCAAATACTCATGATCATAAAAATTCGGCTCCATGGACGCTCCCTTGACATAAAAGGGCTGAATTAAAAAATAACGAACCGGGAGAATGATCGCCAGCGAAATAACCGCGACCTTAAACATTTCCCAGACGAATTCTTTTGTCCGAACAAAGCGGGATTTTTGAGAATTGTAATTATCGAGGCCTAAATTGCTCTCCGGATTATTCATAGACATTAATACTGTTGATTATAACATAATATATTGGCAAATTGCAAGTAATCAGTTATAATAAAAAATGTGGTCATGGGGCGGGGGATAAATACCCCGCCTATCGCTTATCGGCTTCAAAATTCGCCCATAAAAATTCAAAATGTAAATATCAAAATGTAAAATGACAGTTCAAAAATGTAAAATTTTTAATTTTACATTGTCATTTTCCAATTTGATTTTTAATTTTTACATTAATATTCATTATCATGTCAAAAATGCAAGTCAATTTTCTGCCCGAACCGGAATTTAATAATCCGAGGCGCCCAAAATCAAGGCGCGGCTGGAAAAAAATCGTCGTCGGCTTAATGGTCGTGATTATCATTTCTCTATTGGTTTTCTCGTCATCAGTCATTTTCAGCGGCGAAAGCTTGGTGAAAAATCTTTCTAAATTAAACTTATTCCAGCAGATGGGACGGCTGATCGCCAGCCAAGACAAAAAATTAGACGGCGAAAATGATGATCGGGTAAATTTCTTGATTATGGGCCAAGGCGGGAAAAACCACGAGGGCGGGACCTTGGCCGATACCATTATTTTAGCCAGCTATAAACCGAGCACCAATCAGGTGGCCATGATTTCTATCCCCCGCGACACCCAGTATTGCGAGGCGGGCCCGCCTCGCGTCGACGAGCGGACGCGAGTCGAGGCGGGCGGCGGCAACTGCTATAAAATAAATGCCATTAGCGCTTTCGCCGAACAAAAAAAATCGGGCGCGGGCGGCGAAAAGATGGCGCAGGAGTTAAGCAAACTATTGGGCGTGGATATCCATTATTATATAGTCGTTGATTTTGCTGGCTTTGAAAAAATCATTGACGAATTC
>CAYIRS010000002.1:5828-15221 GCA_964365895.1 uncultured Gammaproteobacteria bacterium | reverse complement strand
AATGGTAATGACGGAGGTGCCGGCGCCGGAAATTTTCGCCCCATGATTATTTAAGTACTGCGCCAAGGCCGGTATCTCTGGCTCCATAGCCGCGTTGATGATCTTAGTCGCGCCTTCGGCCAAACACGCGGTCATCATCATGCTTTCCGTGACCGTGACCGAGACCCAGGGCAAGACAATTTTTGCGCCCTTTAATTTACCCGTTTTTAAAGTAAAAAATTCTTCATGCTCATAAAGATGTGCGCCCATATTTTTGAAGCCGGCCAAAAACATATCAATAGGCCGTTGGCCGATAATGCAGCCGCCCGGATGAGCCATGGTCACTTCGCCGAACCTGGCCAAAAGCGGACCGGCCAGCATCATAGAGGAACGTAGCCGGTGAATGAGATTTGGGTCGGGATTGGATTTGTTGATGCCCGAGGGGTCAATGGTCAGAGTGGAATTTTCCCGTTTTATTTTGGCGCCAATATTTTCTAAAATTTCCGCCATCCGATTTATATCCTCAATATTTGGCGTATTATGGATAGCGCAAATTTCCTTGGACAAAACAGAAGCCGCCATTATTTTTAAGGCCGCGTTTTTGGCGCCGGCCACTTTGATTTCACCGGATAATTTATGCCCGCCTTCAATGACGTATTTTTTCATAATGACGTTAATTTATTTAATTATGGCACATTTTTCTTATTTTGAACAGCCCCCATTTTTCTTTTTGTTTTATTTTTGTTATACTATTCAATGAGATGGTTAATGGTTTTAACAACAATTTAACAATTATTAAATATTATTTATGAATTTTAAAATTCCCCAGAAAATTTCAATTTGGATTGTAATTATTCTCCTTCTCGTTTTCTTTACGGGCGGCGTGCTGGTGGGCGGCAATAAATATTTGCAAAAGGGCCAAGCCGTCATCCGGGGGACGGATTTAAACACTACCTCAACGGGCGGGACGGTGGAAAACATCAACGCGAAAATTCCGGATTATTTAAAAAAGGATGTTGATTTTAATTTATTTTGGGATGTCTGGAATTTGGTCAAAGATAAATATTATAAAAAGGATATTCCGGAAACCCAATTGTTTTACGGCGCCCTGTCCGGCATTGTGGCCTCGCTGGGCGACCCGTATTCGGTATTTTTTACGCCCAAAGACACCAAGGAATTTCAAGATGAAATTAAGGGCAATTTTGAAGGCATCGGCGCGGAAATCGGCCTGAAGGATAACCGTTTGACCATTGTGGCGCCTCTGCCTGATACGCCGGCGGCCCAAGCCGGCTTGAGAGCCAATGATTTTATTGTGGCCATAGACGGCAAAGATACAACCGGTATGACTCTTGACCGGGCCGTCAGTATGATCAGAGGCAAAAGCGGTACCGAAGTCACCTTAAATATTTTTAGAACGGGATTCAGCCAGCCCAAAGATTTTAAAATCAAGCGCGCGGTGATTACGGTTAAAAGTTTGACTTGGGAATTTACCGATGACAATATCGCGGTCATCAAAATCCGCCAATTCAATGATAATACCGAGCCATTATTAAACGACGCGATTATTGATATTTCCAAGAAAAAAGAGATCAAGGGTATTATTGTTGATTTAAGAAATAATCCGGGCGGTTATTTAGATTCGGCCATTGACGTGGCCGGCGAATGGGCGGGCGATAAATTAATTGTTTCCGAAAAAATGCGCAACGGCGACAGCGTTGAGCATAAGGGCGCGGGGCCGATCAGATTAGCCGGCTATAAAACCGTGGTTTTGGTCAATAAAGGCAGCGCTTCGGGTTCAGAAATTCTGGCTGGCGCCCTGAAGGACTGGCAGCTGGCCACGATCGTGGGCACCAAGACCTTTGGCAAGGGCTCGGTTCAGGATTTAACCAATCTTAAAGACGGCTCGTCAATTAAATTAACCATTGCCAAGTGGTTCACGCCCAAAGGCACTTCTATTGAGGATGAGGGCATTAAGCCGGATATAGAAATTGATTTGACCGAGGAGGATTATAATAAAAATAAAGACCCGCAAATGGATAAGGCGCTGGAAATTATTAGAAAATAAAATTATATTAATATACTAGGACAAGGGGCGGGTTGTGTTTCCCTCTCCCCTTGGGAGAGGGTAGGGTGAGGGCGGGACGGGTTATTGGAAAGGAGGGAAAGTAGGAAACATATGCAGAAGCGATTAGAATTAAAATTTTATGGCGCCGTGCAAGGCGTCGGCTTAAGGCGCGGACTTCAGATAAAAGCCGGTGAATTAGGGCTTGTCGGCTGGGTGAAGAATTGCCCCGAGGGCGCGGTTGAAGCGGTGGTTGAGGGTCTTGACCATAAGTTGCAAAATTTTTTATCCTGGTGTTATAATAGTGGTATTAATATTGATCGGTTAGAGACGCATTTAGGGGAGGCGACTAATGAATTTAATGATTTTAAAATAGTTTATTGATTTTAGGGCGCGGTTTTTTTAATTTTGACAAAGAAAAAGAAATAAATCCCGCTAATCCGGATTTTTTGCTATATATAATGAGATGGTTAGATGGCGATTAAATCGGGACAATATGAAAGTTTTATTATTAAAAGACATAAAAGATGTCGGCAATCTGGGCGAAATAAAAGAAGTGGCCGATGGCTACGCGCGTAATTTTCTTTTTCCGCAGGGTTTGGCGGAAGTCGCCACCGAGCAGAATATCCAGAGAATGAAGCAGGAACGGGAAAGGCAAGAAAAATTAGCGGAAAGTGATTTAATCCAGACGGGAAAATTGGCCGACAAATTAAATGGCGCGGTTTTGGCAATACGGGGCAAGGTGAACGCGCAAGGTAAGTTTTACGCGGCCATTTCCGCCGCCAAGATCGCCGGCAAACTCAAAGAAAAGGGCTTTGACATCAGGCCAGACCAGATATTTTTGCCCGAACCGATAAAGGAAATTGGCGAATATAATATAATTATAAATTTAAACCATGGCTTGGAAGGCGAAATTACGGTTATGGCAACCGAATAATTATTTGTTTGTTTTGAGATAGAGGTTTTCATTTCCTCTGTTTTTTTATCAATAATTTTTCCTCCCCTCGTCTTAAGGGGAGGGCAGGGTGGGGTCTTTATGAAAAACAAATTTATTTTTGTCATTGGCGGGGTCATGTCCGGCGTGGGCAAGGGCATTGCCACCGCCTCAATCGGTAAAATTTTACAAAGCCGGGGATTTAAAGTGACGGCGGTGAAAATCGACCCCTATCTCAATGTTGATGCCGGCACTATGAATCCCGTTGAACACGGCGAGGTTTTTGTGACTGAAGACGGCGATGAAACCGACCAGGATGTGGGCAATTATGAAAGATTTTTAAACGTCAATATCTATCGGGATAATTATATGACGACCGGCCGGGTTTATCAGACGGTTATCAATAAAGAGAGAAATTTGGACTACGGCGGCAAATGCGTGGAAGCCGTGCCTCATATTCCCTTGGAAGTCATCAGGCGGATTAAGCGGGCGGCGGAAAAGGCCAAAGCCGAGGTGACCATTATTGAGGTCGGCGGCACGGTGGGCGAATATCAGAATGTTTTGTTTTTGGAGGCGGCGCGCATGATGCACCTGAAAAACCCCAGCGATGTTTTATTTGTTTTTGTTTCTTATCTGCCCATCCCGTCAAAAGTCGGCGAAATGAAAACCAAGCCCACGCAAATGGCGGTCAAGGAATTGAATTCCGTGGGCATTCAGCCGGATTTTATTCTTGGCCGGGCCGAAAGGCCGATTGACGGGCCGCGAAAAGAAAAAATCGCCATGTTTTGCAATGTCAATAAAGAAGATATAATTTCCGCGCCCGACGTAAATAATGTATATGACGTGCCGCTTAATTTTGAAAAAGAGCGGCTCTCCGAAAAAATATTGAAAAAATTAAATTTAAAAGCGCCAAAAAAGGACTTAAATGACTGGCGGAAATTGGTGGCCGTTTCCCAAAAGGCCAAAAAAGAAATTAAAATCGGCATTATCGGCAAATATTTTGAGACCGGCGATTTTATTTTGTCTGATTCTTATATTTCCGTGATTGAAAGCATTAAATACGCCTGCTGGCGCCATAAATGCCGGCCCATAATCAACTGGATTAATTCCGATATTTATGAGAAAGATAAAAATAAGCTAAAAGAATTGTCGGATTATGATTGCCTGGTGGTGCCGGGCGGTTTTGGCAGTCGGGGCATAGAAGGCAAAATTTCCGCCATTCAATACGCGCGCGAAAATAAGATACCTTTTTTGGGGCTTTGCTATGGCATGCAACTGGCCACCGTGGAATTCGCCAGAAATATTTGCGGATTAAGCGATGCCAATACCACGGAAATAAATCCAGACACAAAAAATTCGGTTATCCATATTATGCCCGAACAGGCGGAAAAGCTGGCCAAAAAGCAATATGGCAACACCATGCGCCTGGGCGCTTATCCCTGTGTTCTAAAAAAGGGGACTTTGTCCCGCGCGCTTTACGGGAAAAATAAAATTTCCGAGCGCCATCGCCATCGTTATGAATTTAATAATGACTTCCGCGATTTAATGCAAAAAAACGGGCTGGTCATTGCCGGCGCTTCGCCCGATAATAAATTAGTGGAGATTGTGGAATTGCCGAGAGAGAAGCACCCCTTCTTCGTGGGTGTGCAATTTCACCCCGAATTCAAATCCCGCCCGCTTCTGCCCCACCCGTTGTTTTTGGGCTTAATTGAGGCGGCGATTTAAAACCTCGTAAAAGAAAGTTTATTTATTCAGTTTTTCTCTAATGGCATTTTCAATTTTGTCCATTCCAGTTGCTGCAGAATTTACACCTTCTGATTCTAATTTATCGTCAATCGCTTGCTCGATTCTATCCATGGAATTTTGAGGAGTAGATTCGCATTTTCCATTAGTCAAATTACATTCTTGGCCCGATGGACAATTTACGCCCGAACATTTATCTTTTGGAATAGTAAAATAATAAACTGCTCCGCCTACAGCAAGTATTAACAAAATTATTAAGATGATTGTGGTCGTTTTCATATTATCCTCTTTTATATGCTTTTTGCAGTAGCATCTCCAGATTCTTCTATACTTCCTGTATCTGCCTCAAACATCATAGTAGCTGTTCCGCCAGTGCATTCTTGAGAATGTTCCTCTCCATTATTTGAGAATGAAAGATAGAAGGAATATCTATTTCCGTTCTCATCAAATTTTCTAGAGAAGCAGGTTGAATAAATTGGCTTAGTAAAATTTTTTACTACACTTGTTCCCTCAAGTTTTTTGGCAGACCAAAAGAATGATTTAATTTCGCTGAATTTATTAGTTCCCCCATAATAATCATAAGAAGCTGAATTTACTAAAAATCTTTTTGAGCCATCAGGTCCATGAACTTTTATAAATTCTTCAGTTACCAATACTTCTCCATTTTTCTTTAATTCGACTACGCCATAGGTTACAGTTATTCTTTTACTATCCTCTCCTTTAACCATATCAGAAATCCAAGTATAAGAAGAATCTACTCCGTCAATTGGTTTAGCAGTAAATTCTGCAGCATATAATACATTTACATCATCAAAATCATAAGTAATACTCTCGGCGGCAAAAACCATTGAGGTCATTAATACCGATAAAACGAAAACGCTCAAGATTAAATTTTTTGTGTTCATAAATTATTATAAAGTAGTATATTTATAAAACTATCGAAAACTTCTTATTCCACATTCACAATCTGCGCGTATTCCAATTTGCCGTTGAATTTTTTAACTTTCTTTTTGTTAAAATTAACCACGCCTGCTTTTACGGCAAAAAGCGTGTCGTCTTTGCCGAGTTTGGTATTTTTACCCGGACGATATTTGGTGCCTCTTTGGCGGACGATGATTGAACCGGCCCGCGCCATTTCGCCGCCGTATAATTTAAGGCCCAGTCGCTGTGATTGGGAGTCGCGGCCCAGCCGAGTACTGCCACCGGCTTTTTTATGCGCCATATTAAATGGTTATTTATTATATTTTATATTTTAGGCGATTTAGCGCGGAAAGTCAAGCATTTTTATTTACCAGTTATTTTTGCTATAATATAAATATAAAATATTTTTATGAAAAAAGCATTAATATTGCTAATTTTAATCTTAGGCCTATTTTTGGCCGGGTGCGCCAAGCAGAACAATCAGAATCAAACCGCGCCTTTAGCCAGTGTTAATTCAAACAAGGAAAACAGCAATCAAAAAGCCGTTCCGTCCGCTGAACTCAAGCGGTTTTATCCCCAGACCGCCATCATCAATAAGCCCGCCGCCGCCCCCAATCCGGCCAAGGATTTTGTGATTACCCAGGACTTGACGTTAAAATTATATTTAGTGGATAAATATAATCCGGGCACTTGCTATGGCCTGCCCGGTCCGGTGCCCGACGTGGCCGTAAAAGGCCTGGTGAGCAACAATCCGGAATTAGCCCAATTTGTTAAATATAAATATAAACTCAATTCGGATTTGGATATCTATAATAAAATCAAGCAATTAAACGGCATCTCTTTGTCTAAAATCGCCGGCGGCAAATATCAATTTAATTTTACCAACGGCCAATGCTGCGTTTTGACGGCTTATGAAGGCGAAGCGACCATTATCAATCAGACCATCTCCGATTTAATCACCAGACAGGAAACAAAGAATAATCCCTGCTGACGGATGAGGAATTATCTTTTATTTTTTTCAATTATTTTTTTGTTAACCGGCTGCGGCCAGCAGACCAGTTTTGTCAATGTAAATTTAAATGACAATAATAATGATTCTGGCAGCCGCCTTGTCAATAATGCCTCGTCTTCAGACCAAGAGACCGAAATTAGAAACCGGAAGCTTGTCCCCGACTTGTATCGGGGATTAGAAATTGGCATAAATCAGGAAAATCAAGCGCTTGAAAATCCCATAAGACAAAAAATAGAAATTCCGGTCGGCTTTGACCTCAAGGTGCCGTTTGCCTCCCAAGCGCCGTTGTTAAATTGGGATGCGGACCATAAGGAAGCGTGCGAGGAGGCCTCAATGATTTTGGCGGCCAAATATTTCAAAGAAGAGCCGTTAAGCAATGTCGTGATGGAGGAGGAAATTCAGAAATTAATCCAATGGGAAAACGACAACGGCTACAAGGTTGATGTTAATGCCGAGGAAACCGCGGAAATTTTAAAAAACTATTTTGGCCTGCGGGCGAGATTGGTTAGCGAAGTGACGGCCGACAGAATTAAATATGAAATTTCGCGCGGGCGATTGATTATCGCGCCGGCGGCCGGCCGATTGCTGGGTAATCCCTATTATCAAACGCCGGGTCCGATTTATCATATGCTCCTCATCCGCGGCTATGACGAAAAAAATTTTATTACCAATGATGTGGGCACCAAAAGGGGCGAGGCCTTTAAATATAAATACAATACCCTAATCAATAGCATCCACGATTGGAACCATGCTTTAGCCGACGGGGGGATGACTGACCAAGAGATGGTGACAGGTAGAAAAGTAATAATTGTGATAGATGGGGTAAATAATAAATAATCCTACCAGCTACAACCCACAAGTTAATGTTATGGTTATCCACATAGCCGCTTGACGGCTATTTTTTTTATTGATAAGATATTAATACCAACCATTTTAGTAGGATTTGTCTGAAATAAGTCCAAAATAAAAATTTAATTAATATATGATGTTCACCACTAAAACCGAGTATGGCATAAGAGCCATGGTATCTTTGGCCAAAAAGAAAAATAAAAAGCCGGTTTCTTTGTCGCAAATCGCGAGAGAAGAGCATATTTCCCAGCCGTATTTGGAGAGATTATTCGCCAAACTCCGCGCCGATGATTTGGTTATTAGCGCCAAAGGCACGTCGGGCGGTTATTATTTGGCCCGAGAGCCCAAGAAAATCAGCATTTTTGAAGTCGTGGAGGCCTTAGACGGGCCGTTGGCGGTTTTCTATTGCGTCTCGGGCGATAATAATTCATTTTTATGCTCAAGCGGCAAGTGCCTGACCCAAAAAATTTGGCATGAACTCCAAAGGAATATCATTCATACCCTGCGCCGGTTTACTTTAGCCGACTTGATTTAAAATTTTGAATTTTGAAATAATGATTTAATTTTGAATTTTGAATTAATTCTTTGTTTCAAAATTTATTCATTCAAAATTATTTCAAAATTCAAAATTGGAAATTCAAAATTAACTTATAACTTATGTATAACGAAAAGGTCTTAGACCATTTTAGAAACCCGAGAAATCAGGGCACCATTGAAAATGCCGACGGCGTCGGCCAGGTGGGCAATCCCGTCTGTGGAGATATAATGAAAATTTATATTAAGGTGGGTAAAAATAAAAAAAACGAAGAAACAATTAAAGATATAAAATTTGAAACACTGGGCTGCGGCGCGGCCATTGCCACCTCGTCAATGCTCACCGAAATGGCCAAGGGCAAAACTATAGCCGAGGCGTTAAAAATAAAAAAATTAGATATTGCCGATGAGCTGGGCGGCTTGCCGTCGGTAAAACTTCATTGCTCAATTTTGGCTCACGAGGGGCTGGAAGCGGCCGTCAAGGATTATGAGTCAAAAAAATTAATTAATAAATAAATTATGGACAAACCAACGGCCATACTTTCCGCCGAGCATAAGAATATATTAAAAGTGATTGATGTTCTTATGAAGGAGTGCGATCTCGCGGCGGAGACGGGCGAAATAAACCGGGATTTTTTTGAAAAAGCCATCGATTTTATAAAAAATTATGCCGACAAATTTCATCATGCCAAAGAAGAAGATATCTTATTCGTGGAGTTTTGTAAGGCCGAGGACCAATTTCATTGCAATCCGACGGAGCAGATGCTTTATGAGCATAATTTGGGGCGGGATTTCGTTAAGGGCATGGTGGCCGGCCTAAGTGAAGGCAATCCGGATAAATTGATTGATAATGCCAGAGGGTATGCTTGTTTATTGCGGGATCATATTGCCAAAGAAGACAATATCCTGTATCCCATGATTGATGAACATTTTAATGAAGCGACGCAAAACACGATCTTGGAAAAATTTAAGGCGGCGGAGAAAAATAGATTTAATCAGGGCGAAAAAGAAAAATATCTGGCCCTTTTCCTTTAACTTTTATTTTTTGGCTGTTTAATAATAATTAAATAAACATATGGAAGATAAGATAAAAAATGTTTTGGAAAAAATCAGGCCCTACCTGCAGATGGACGGGGGCGATGTGGAATTCGCGGGCTTTGAGCCCGAGAGCGGGTTGTTAAGAGTTAAACTTAGAGGCGCTTGCGCTTGTTGTCCCATGTCGCCCGTCACGCTCCAGGACGGAATCGGGAAAATGATTATGGAAGAAATTCCGGAAGTAAAAAAAGTGGAAGCGGTTTAACATTTAAAAATTCAAAATTCGCAGTTACCAAATTATAAACAAAAATATGCTGCTTAAAA
>CAYIRS010000002.1:0-5818 GCA_964365895.1 uncultured Gammaproteobacteria bacterium | reverse complement strand
ATAATGATTTAATGATTAAATGTTTTAATAATTTTATTTCGTCTATCATAGTTCTTAATGTGTGACTTTTAAATCATTAAAAAATTTGAGTCCGTTTATTTCAAAATTCAAAATTGGAAATTCAAAATTCGCAGTTACCAAATTATAAACAAAAATATGCTGCTTAAAAAACTAATCTATCTCGATAACTCGGCCACCACGCCGATTGACCCACGGGTCTTAAAAGAGATGTTGCCGTATTTGAAAGAAAATTTCGGCAATGCGTCTTCTTTGCATTACGCGGGGCTGGATAACCGCGTGGCCGTGGATCGGGCGCAAGCCAAATTAGCCAAATTTTTAAACGGCGATAAAGAAGAGGTTTATTTCACTTCGGGCGCGACCGAAAGCGATAATATGGCCATTTTTGGCCCAATCAGAGCTCTCCAGAGGCGCTATCCGGGCAAAAGATGGCATATTATTATCTCGCAAATTGAGCATGACGCGGTTTTAGAGGCGGGCAAAGAAATGGAAAAAGAAGGGGCGGAGGTGACTTATTTGCCCGTTAATAGTCGGGGCTTGGTGGAAATCGAGGCCCTGCAAGACGCGATTAAAGATAATACGGTTTTGATTTCTATTATGTATGTTAATAACGAAGTCGGTGCGATTCAGCCGATTGCCGAAATAGGCAAGTTAATATTAGAGGTTAATAAAAAAAGAAAATCGGGTCGCGATTCTTTAAGAGGAAAAGACACTTTGCAAAAAATTTATTTTCATACTGACGCTGCCCAGGCGCTGGCTTATTGCCCCTGCGATGTCCAGAAACTGAATGTTGACTTGCTTTCATTATCAGGCCATAAAATTTATGGGCCCAAGGGCGTGGGCGCTATTTATATAAAAAACGGCACACCATTTTTGCCACTTTTTTTCGGCGGCCATCAGCAGAATAATATCCGCGCCGGCACTTATAATGTGGCCGGGATTGTGGGCTTGGGCCAGGCCGTGGAATTATTAAGCGACCAGAAGGCGCGGGAAAAAGAAAATAAAAAAATTAAAGAGTTAAGGGATTATTTGGTTAAAATGATAATAAGAATCCCTCTCCTTGCCATTAATGGCGACAGACAAAAGAGAGCGCCGAACAATGCCAGTTTCATTATTGAGGGCGTGGAGGGCGAGAGCGCTCTTTTAATGCTTTCGGAAAAGGGCATAGCGGTTTCCACGGGCTCGGCCTGCTCTTCCAACTCGCTGGAACCGTCTCATGTTTTATTGGCTATGGGCATAAAGCCGGAATTGGCTCACGGCAGTTTAAGGGTAACCCTGGGCCGATTTAATAAAAAGAGCGATGTTGACGCCTTAGTTAAAGAGTTGCCGCCGATTGTGGCAAAATTAAGAAAAATGTCGCCCATAAAAGTTGTGTAGTTGCGATGCTGATATACTAATGCCTGCGAAGTTTTTTTAACCAATTATTGCTTAATGCCGGACGAAAGCGGCAAAAAAGGATTTTTGATATTATTAATGGGCGCGGCCGGTTTTTTTATTTTCTCTTGAATTTTTGCCAGAATTTCTTCAAATTGTTTTTTTTCTAAATTTTCCGGCGGCACTTTTTGCTTTAAGGCCGTAACCATTTCCGCGTAGGCCAATGTTTTATAAACATTATTATATAAGAAGAAAATTAAGACCGATAAAATAATGACAATCACCACGATCGTTATCGGGTACAGATAACGAAGCAGATAGCTGAAATTGAATTTTATTTTTTTAAGCTCAATTTTTTTCATCGCTCTTTTTTTATTTTGGATTCTCCTGCAAATAGATTTGGCCGCTTAATTGCATAAACATTGGACCGTTGGCGACTGGCTGCTTCGTTGAAGCCACAATCAGATTGAGATTATAGTATTTGGGCAATGATTCAACCTCCTGCAAAAATTTTAAAATATTCATATAATCGCCCGAAACGTTTACCCGCAGAGAGATTTGTTGAATGAGATCGGCAATTTTCTGGCCACTAAAATCAGAGTTGATGTTTAAGGCAACGTCGTTCTCGGCGGCGATATTTTCCAATTGGGTTATGAATTCCAATTCCTGATTTTGCTTGATGAAAATACTATCCAATTTTTTAATCGTTCCCTCTATTTCTTGAAGGGCGTCGTTGATTTTATTCATATTCAGGCCGCGCGCTAATTTTTCTTCCAATTCTTTTCTTTCCTGAATTATTTCTTCATTCATGTAAATAATTTCCCGCATGGTTGGATAAATAATAAACAAGATTATCAAAATAAAAGGGATAATAATCAAGCCCGCGTTAATAAAGAACCTTTTTTTATTTTGATAATTCATTGGCAATTTTATTTAAGTTCATTTTTGCCTTAATATGGAAAATATTATTTTCTTTGGCTAATAAGTCGCCCAAAGGCAAATCCACATTATCAAACAAGCCGGAATTTTCCAGTTGTTTTTTAAGTTTCAACAGATCTGACCTGGTTTTGGCCGCGCCCTCCAATTCCAGGGCGGCATTTTGATAATACACCTTGGCAAAATTATATTGGATATTTTCCGGCGTCATTTGTGAGAGTTTAACAAAAAAACCCGACCATTTTACGAAATTTTTTTGAATATTGGCAATGGTATTTAATTTTTTGTTGACCGCGATAATTTGATTATTTTTTGCCTGGCTGGCCTGAATCTGGACGGCGTTTTTTAAGATGAGATTAGCTAGTTGCTCATCAAGCACATATTTAGAAATAACCAAGAGGATAGCGATGATAGAAGTAAAAAGCAAAATCAGCATGGCCGATTCTTTAATGGCGCCGTATATCCTTTTGGTTTTGGTTTCCTCTTTCTGCTGGGGAGAAAGCAGGTTTATGGTAATCATCATAGAAGCGATTTAGAATCAAGTCCGCGCAGAGCCAGACCCATGACCGTGATGAATGACTGCGTTTTTTGCTGGTTAAAATAAGCCGTTTGCGGATCAACGACGTTTTGCCAGGGGTCGCTGATACCAACGGGAATATTCAATTTTTCCTGCAGGACTTGGCTGATATTTAAAAAATTGGCGCCGCCGCCGCCTAAGACGATTTTTTCTATTTTTCTCACCGAAGAAAAATTATTTTCATAAAAATCAATGGCTTGGTTTATGTGATTAATTAAAGCGCCGATTGAATCCGACATAATCTCTAAAAGAGCGCCATGGCATTTATTTTTATCAAAACCGCAGATGATTTTCGCTTTCTCGGATTTTTCCGCGTCCAGGCCCAAGGTCTCGGCGATAAGCTGAGTAATGCCGTTGCCCGATAGGGGCAAGCTCACCGTGAATTTAATGGTGCCTTCGTCATAAAGAAATAAGCCGGTTCGGTTGGCGCCAAAGTCAATAATGATTTGCGTTTTTTCTTCGCGCGTCTGGTCAAGCAAGACGCGGGCAATGGCCGCGGCTTCAATTTCTAAAGCGATGGGCGTCAGGTTTGCCTCGCTTAATACGGCCACGTATGAATCAACGATTTTTTTAGGCGAGGCGCCCACTAAAACCGTCTGGAAATTTTCTTTGGCGCTGATTATCTGCCAATCAAAATATATGTCGTCAATGGCCAGGGGAATATGCTGGGGCAGTTTTTCTCTGATTTGATTTTCAATTTGATTTTTGCCGACCAGGGGAATCTCAATTACTTTTAAGAAGGTTTTGTCTTCGGGCAAGACGCTTATCACTTCATCGCTTAATTTCCCTCGGCCCTGTTTGGTTTTAATGAGTTTATTTAGAGAATTTAAAAATAATTTTGGGTCATTAACCTCGCCTCCCCTGATGCAGTCGGGGGGGAGCTTGATTTCATTATATAATTGGATGATATTTTTCCGGCCTTTCCTTTTTAGCTGAACTAACCTTAAATTGCGGTCAGAAATATCCAAGCCAAAGGCGATTTCCGAAGTATTAAATAGGGACATAGTGGGTGTATTATAACACAAATTATTTTTTGCGCCCAATTAAAAACAATAATCCAGATAAATTTTTATTTAATATTCCTCCTCCCAATGCTCCACCGTAACCACCGGCGCGAAAGTAGGGTCGCCCAAAGAATAAACGACCACATTTGGCTCTCGCGTGATATTGGCTCCCTGCCACAAGCTGGTCAGGGTTAATTTGCGGGAAATCACCGCGCCCGTAACATTAAAAGCGCTGGGCAAACTTAACAGATCAATCTGGTCATTGGCGTATATTAGGCCGTTGGCGTTGAAATTGCCCAAACACGATTCAAATTCAATTTTGCCTTTGGCCAATAAGCCGGCGGGAGCCGTATCAGAAGTTTTATTAATAGTGACATTTGAGGTGCCACAACGGGTACCCCAACAACAATTAGACGTTTTTTCCCCCACCTCAATGTCATCGCTGGCGACCAAAACGCCATTAATGGTTAAATTTTGGTTGCCCTTAATTTCAATATCGCCATCCACATAAGTAATGGGCCCGTCTAAGGTGAGATTTTGATTATTCCACATTAAATTTTCAAAGGCGCTTTCACTATAAATTACATTGGCGCGGGCGCGATAAGAATTCGGGTCGCCGGCCGTGTCAAAGGAAATGGCGGGCATGGCCATGGGCGCTACTCTTTCTTGCGTTGAGCTGGCGGTAACTTTTGATTTGTTGGAGAGTATAACTACATTGCCCGTGGCTTTCAGGTCGCCGGCAATAGTGACCGTGCTTTCGCCATTGACAATAACATTGCCATTGGCGTGGACGCCGCCATTATAAATATTTAAGACCGAGTTCGAGATGTCAATATTGCCGTCGGCAAATTCGGCATTATCGCCGATCGGGCCGTCGCCCAGCGCCTTATAAACCATGGTTTTAATCACGCGCTTGGCGCTCGCGCCGCCCAAGTTCAAAAATCCCGTGGCCGTGATTTCGCCTCGGGCCAAGCCCGTATTCTGAATTTGGATTTGATATGAGCCGTTGGGATAGAGGGCGGGGGTTTTAGTATAAGTGAAAGACCAAGTCGCGTTGGTTTCAAAATTATTTTTCCAATTTGGGTCGTTTTTGAGGCGCCAAATCGCTTCGGCCACCCCGCTCTCGGCCAGATAATAGGTTTGCAGGGCGGTTGCTTGGCTGGAGGATATTTTTAATTCGGTGATGGTAAAATTGGTGACATAGACGGCCAAAAGCACGAGTAAAGAAACCACCAGGACCGAGGCGATCAGGACAAAACCGCGCTGTTTGTTTTTATGAATTGCGTCCATAGACCGCGGTGTAAATAATTTCTTGCTGATTATTTTTATTCAAATAAAGGTTGATGTTGATTAAATTTTCGCCCCAGAATTCAATATCTTGAACATATTCGCCGATGATTTTATCTTCATCTCCCAAAATATGCGGGGTGGGCGGGTTGCCATTGATATCAGTGGCCTGCCAAGAAACATAAGTGTCGGGAGCATCGTCAAAAGAGTAGGCGATAATCTGTCTCTTCATTAAAAAAGGAGTGTCCAAAAAATATCTAATATACTTGATTTGCGAAGTATCGTGCCCGTCTTGAAAAATTATTTCATGAGCCAATGTTGCCGGGTCATTATTGTTTATCGGCAAATTGGTAACAATATCCGGCGTTTGGCGCAATTCCCTGACTAACCGGTCAATTATAGTGCGGCCGTTTTGGGTGATTTCCGCTTTGACATCGGTTTTTAAATAAGCGTTCTGGCTGATTTCGTAAGTATAGGCCACACTGAAAAATATAATTAGGGAAAGGGAAACGGCCAGCATGACTTCTAATAGAGTGAAGCCGGTTCTCTGAGATGGTGGCAAAACTATATTTTCTCTAAATTTGTCCTTTTTGGCTGCGACTTCGTCGGGCTGGCGCAAAAT
>CAYIRS010000001.1:0-22073 GCA_964365895.1 uncultured Gammaproteobacteria bacterium | reverse complement strand
TCCCTAAAAGGAAATCCTAATAATTTAAATAAGGCCAGGCCTTTTTGATAATCTTTGGCGGTCGTGGCAATGGAAATTTCCAAACCGTGGATTCTCTCAACCTCATCTGATTTAATTTCGGGAAAAACATTATGTTCCCTAAAACCCAAAGTCAAGTTTCCCTGCCGGTCAATGCTCTGAAGCGGCAAACCGCGAAAATCCCTGACTCTGGGCAAGGATATATTAATTAATTTATCCAAAAAATCATACATCTTCTGTCCCCTTAATGTGACCTTAACGCCGATGACCATACCCTCCCTTACCTTAAAAGCCGAAATGGCTTTTTTCGCCTTGACGCGCACCGGTTTTTGGCCGGTGATTCTAATGATATTATTTTCTATCGCTTCTAAATAGCCACTATCCGTTTGGCGGGAATTAATGCCCACATTGAGACCAGCCTTTTCAATTTTAGGAACCGCTAAATAATTTTTAATGCCAAATTTCTCCTGCATCGCCGGTCTCACTTTTTCTTTATATTTTTGGTATAATCTTGATTTCATAAATTTTGGTTAGCTTGTAGCTGGTAGCTGGTAAAAATTCTCTTCTGTATTTTCTACAACCTACAACCTACAACCTGCTTATATTACTTCTTTGCACTTGCCGCAAATCCTATTTTTAATTATTTTAGCCCGGCTATTTTCCTGTTTAATGGTTTTATACGCGACTCGAGCGGGCCGGCCGCATCTCGGGCAAATCAACATAATATTAGAAATCGCCAAGGGCGCGGGAAACTGAATCTTTTGGCCCTTTTCACCCTGCTTCTTCGGCCTTTGGTGCTTAATCAATAAATTAAGCCCTTCAATAACCGCTTTTTTTTCTTTAATAAAAACCTGCAATACCTTTCCGGTCTTACCCTTGTCTTTTCCCGCTATAATTTTTATTTTGTCTCCGGTTTTTATCTTCATGTTTTTATAATACTTCTGGCGCTAAACTGATTATTTTCTGATATCCTAAATTCCTCAACTCTCTGGCCACGGGACCAAAAATTCTGGTCCCTTTCATTTCCTTGTTTTTCAGGTCAATAATCACGGCCGCGTTATCATCAAATTTAATATATGAGCCATCGGCACGTCTGACTTCTTTTACGGTGCGCACCAAAACCGCGTGAACAATATCACTTTTTTTCACTAGGCTGTGAGGCACCGCTTCTTTCACTGACGCCACGACAATATCGCCCAGACGGCCATAACGTTTTTTATAACCGCCCAAAACCTTAATCACCTGCATTTTTTTTGCTCCGGTATTATCGGCTGATTTTAACATTGTTCTTAATTGCACCATATTTTTATATTACCCGCCATTTTTTATCTTTACTTATGGGCCGGCATTCTACAAACTCCACCAGATCGCCAATTTTATATTGCTTTTTTGGATCATGAACCTTGAATTTCTTGCTCACGCGGTATCTCTTCTTGTATTGAGGATGCATCTTAAAATAATCAACCCTAACCACAATGGTCTTGTCCATCTTATCCGACACGGCTTCGCCCTTAAACTTTCTGCGAATTACTTTTTTTAATTTTTCTTCTGGCATATATTTAGCTTGTAGCTTGTAGCTGGTAGACGGGAAATTAACTTTGAATTTCCTACAACCTACAAGCTACAACCTTTTAATTATTTTCTTTCTTGTTTTTTTCTTTCAGCGTCATTAAAATCCGAGCCATATCTTTTTTGACAACCCTAATCTCCCTGATATTCTTGAGTTGTTTCTGGGTCGCCTTAAATTTTAAATCATCAAGTTTTTTTCTTAAGTCCTCTAAAAGATGATTTAATTCGGCGATTGATAAAATTTTAATTTCTTTAATATCCATATATTAAAAATTTTGAATTTTGAATTTTGAATTTTGAAATAATGATTTAATTTTGTAATTTTGAATTAATATTTTAATCGAAATAATATTTTAATCCTTAACGATAAATTTTGTTTTGACCGGCAATTTATAGCCCGCCAAATTCAAGGCCTCTTCGGCCTGTTTCTCGGGTATGCCGTCCAATTCAAACATAACCAAGCCCGGCTTAACCACCGCCACATAATGGGCGGGCACGCCCTTGCCGCCGCCCATGGTTGATTGGCTGCCCTTTTCGGAAATCGCCTGATGGGGAAAAATCCTGATCCAAACCTTGCCGCCTCTTTTGATATATCGGGTGATGACTCGGCGCGCGGCTTCAATCTGCTTGGCCTTGACCCAGCCGCCGGTCATGGCTTTAAGGCCGTATTGGCCGAAAGCCACCTCCAAACCGCGCTTGGCCTGGCCTTTGACATCCGGCCGATGGGGTTTTCTGTATTTTGATTTCTTTGGCGCTAACATATATATAAAATTTTTAATTTTTAAATAATATTATAATTCTACTTTTTATTTTCTGTCGAAGACGATAGATTACCTTTCTTTTCAAAAATCTCTCCCCGATAAATCCAAACTTTGACGCCAATCTTGCCATAAATGGTCTGGGCGGCGCCGCGGCTATAATCAATATCCGCTCTCAAGGTATGCAAGGGAATCTTTCCCGAAAAAAATGTTTCTCGTCTGGCGATTTCCGCGCCATTTAAACGGCCCGAAACAATGATTTTGACGCCCTTGGCGCCCGCTTTCTCAACTCGGCTGATGGCCTGCTTTATGGCTCGGCGAAAAGGAATGCGTTTTTCCAAATCAATAATCACGCCCTGCGTAATAAGCGCCGCTTCCAAGCCGATTTTCTCTATTTCTAAAATATTCAAATTAACGCTTTTAATGCCTTTCTTTCGGCTGAAACTGTCTTTTAAAAATTTATTATGGACTTGCTTTTTTAACTCCTCCACTCCCTGGCCGCCGCGGCCAATGACAAAGCCCGGCTTGGCCGCATGGACATTAATGGTAACGGCGTTAGCCGCTCTTTCAATATCAACTCTGGCTATGCCCGCATCCTTTAATTTACCCGAGATAAATTTACGGATAGTAATATCTTGTTTTAAATAATAAGGAAAATCTTTTTTCTCGGCAAACCACCGGGAATCCCAGGTTTTATTTGTATTCAGTCGGAAGGCTCTTGGATGAACTTTTTGTCCCATATATTTTATTAGCTTGTAGGAATTAGCTTGTAGCTTGTAGGTGGTAGAAATTTTTCTTTTGTATTTTCTACAACCTACAAGCTACAAGCTACCACCTGCTTCTTATCTTTCCCCTGACCGCCTATTAAATAATTTATTGGCAAAGCCCTTTTTTGTCCTTACGCCCCGGCCGCCTTCTTTGGCCGCCTTTCCACCCTTGGGTTCTTGGCCGGCAGATTGCATTTCGTCTAAGTCGCTGATTTTTACGATATCTTCGGCGGTTTTTTTCTTTTTCTCTTCCACTATCTTTTTAACTTCTTGAGCATCGGTCGGAATCCTCTCGGCCAAAATTAAATTTATATGAGAAGTTCTTTTTCTAATCGGGGTCGCGCGGCCAAAGGCCCTAGGCATCCATCGATCTAAGGTCGGACCGCCGTCTACCTTAATTTCTTTAATGAATAAATTATCCTTTTTCAATTTATAATTTTCTTCGGCGTTGGCAATAGCGGAATTGATTAATTTTATCAAAATCAAAGCCGCGGCCTTATTGGTGAATTTCAATCTGGTTAAGGCCTCTGATGAATCCAGTCCCCTGATTAAATCGGCGACTAACCGGATTTTTCGCGACGAGGTTCGGATAAATTTTGCTTTTGCTTTGGTTTCCATATCTATGTTGATAAATTTAATTATCCTGGATCCCGGATCATCGCCCGCCTGCTGGCGGACTCGTCCGGGATGACAATAATTCTATGGCTTAACCCCCTGCTCAATTGCTTTCTGGATTTTACCGCCATGCCTGACAAATTTACGCGTCGGCGCGAACTCGCCTAATTTATGGCCAACCATATTTTCAATCACAAAAACCGGAAGGTGGTCCTTGCCATTATGAACGCCAAAAGTAAACCCCACCATTTCCGGCGTAATGGTGCAAGCTCTTGACCAGGTCTTAATAATGGTCTTCTCGCCCCTTTTAACCTTGGCCAATTTGGCTAATAATCTTTCATCCACATAAGGACCCTTTTTTAAACTTCTTGACATATAATATTAACAATTAACTTTTCTTATTTTTATTTTTCTTCCTCTGTAAAATAAATCTATCTGATTTTTTGCCTCTTTTTCTGGTTTTAACACCCAAAGCCGGCTTGCCCCAGGGCGTTTTCGGATGCTTCAAGCCAATCGGATTTTTGCCCTCGCCGCCGCCATGAGGGTGGTCAACCGGGTTCATGGCTTTGCCACGAACCGTCGGTCTGATGCCCCGATGCCTCATCCGTCCCGCCTTGCCCCAGCGAATATTTTTATAATCCTCATTGCTGACGGCGCCGATAGTGGCTTGGCATTTTTCCGCCACCAATCTAATTTCGCCGGAAGGCATTTTTAATTGGGCCCGGCCGTTATCAATACCCATAAGATAAGCGCTGTTGCCGGCGCTTCGGGCGATTTTACCGCCCTGGCCCGGTTCTAACTCAATATTATAAACAAACATGCCCGGCGGTATGACTTCAAGAGGCAAGTGATTGCCGACTTTAAGCTCGATTAATTTATTTGAGCTCATAACTATATCGCCAACTTTCAGATCGCGGGGGGCAATCATATATCTTTTCTCGCCATCAGCATAATAAAGCAAAGCGATTCTGGCATTTCGATTCGGGTCATATTCAAGCCGTTCAACCTTGGCTGGAATATCGTATTTATCCCTCTGATAATCAATGAGTCGGATTTTTTTTCTGGCGCCGCCGCCCCGATGCCTGACCGTAATTCTCCCATAAGCATTTCGGCCAGCCATATTTTTGGCCGAAACAATCAAACCCTTCTCCGGCTTGGTTTTAGTAATATTATGACTCGCCAAGACCGAAGTATGGCGTCTGGCCGAAGTGGTTGGTTTGTAATATTTTAATGGCATAAATTTCTAAGTTTATAAAGTTTAAAGTTGCAAAGTTGAAAGTATCCTTCCTTGACTTTATGAACTTTTTAACTTTCAACTTTCAAACTTTCTATTTTTTTACTTTCTAACTATTTTTAAACGCCTTCATGAATCTTGATGGTTTTGCCGGCGGGTAAAATAACCATGGCTTTTTTTATGTCTTTGGTTCGGCCAATCGACCGGCCATAACGCACTGCCCGGCCTGAATTTCTGATTATATTGACTTTGATCGGCTTAACGCCATAACGGCTTTCCACCGCTTGCGCGACCTGGATTTTATTCGCCCTTAAGGCCACCGCAAAAACATATTGATTAAGCCGGCCCAAATTAGTCGCCTTTTCCGTGATTAATGGCTTGATTAAAATACCGCTGATATTCTTTTTTTTGCCTGATGGAGCTTTTTTTTCTATTTTTTTTTCTTCTGACTCGGCCCTTTTTTCCACTATGGCCGTCTTTTCTTTCCCTTGGACTTTTTCGGCTTTTAGTTCTTTGGCTTTTTCAACCACATTATCAATCTTAGCCGATTCTTTGGTTTCCGCCTGGCTCTCTTTGGTTCCTTTTTTAAATCTATTGAAAATACTCATATTTGAATAAAATTTTTAATTTTCGCGTTCGTCATTGCGAGGAGCGCCTTTAGCCGCGAGCGAAGCGTGGCGGGACGAAGCAATCTTTTCTTTTATTTTCTGATAATGCTTGTCAATTATATCCAGCGCCTTTTCCGAAGTTAAAATCGTATCATACTTTAAAATATCAACGCAATTCAAGCTATCGGCCAAAATTGTATTTATATTCTTCAAGTTTAGGGCCGCTCGGATCATTTTACGGTCATTGCTATCCAAAATCAATAAAAACTTTTTGCTATTTTTTAAATCATTAATTTTATTTTTTAGATCTTTAAGCCAGTTATTAATTTCTTTAGTCTTGCCTTCATTTAAGGATAATTTATCAAAAACCGCCAATAAATTATTATTGACCTTGTCTGATAAGCACATGGCCAGGGCTAATTGTTTTTGTTTTTTGTTTACTCTCTGGGAAAAATTTCTGTCTGAGGTTGGGCCAAAAACCACGCCGCCGCCTTTCCATTGGGGCGAACGAATTGAACCCTGCCTGGCTCGGCCCGTGCCTTTCTGCCGCCAGGGTTTTTTGCCGCCGCCGCGAACTTCGCCGCGATTTTTAGTATCGGCTAAAACCGGACGAGCATTAGCCCCTTGAGCCACGACAACCTGATGAATCACCTCGGGCCTGATTTTTACGCCAAAAATTCTGGAACTGACTTCCTTTTCTTTTATTTTCTCTCCCGCTAAATTGTAGATTGGCAATTTCATAGTACTTTATTTACTTTCTTCCTGTTTTTCGATTTGCGTCTCCAACTTTTTTTCTTCTTTAACCTTTAATTCACCGGGTCCGTAAATCAACAGCAGACCATTTCTAGCGCCCGGCACCGCGCCCTTGATATATAAAATATTTTTTTCCGCGTCTATGTCCACGATTTCCAAGCCGCTAATGGTTACTTGTTCGTCGCCCATATGGCCCGGCATTCTTACGCCTTTAAAGACCCGCTGCACGCCGCCCGCGCCGATTGAGCCACCCATTCTTAATTGGTCTTTGTGGCCATGAGACGCGGGACTGCCGTGAAAACCATGCCTTTTAACTACGCCCTGAAAGCCCTTGCCCTTGGAGGTGCCGGTAACCTTTACCTTATCGCCGTTTTCAAATATTTCCACGCCCATTTTATCGCCTCTTTTCAAGGATTCCACTTCTTTGGCCTCAACTCTAAACTCTCTCATGGTTTTTACTTGCTCAATATCTTTAAGATGGCCCGCTTGCGGTTTCTTAATGTTTTTTGGTTTGCCAAAGCCAACCTGAACCGCGCTATAGCCGTCTTTTTCCTTATTTTTTATCTGGGTAATTACATTCTGTTCAACTAATACGGCGGTAACCGGAATAACGTTGCCGTCTGCCTTAAAAATCTGGGTCATTTCTAATTTTCTGCCTAAAATAAATTTCATATTTATAAAATTGGAAATAAAAAAACCTGGCGATTTAAAAACCAGATCTTAATTAAACTAAAAAATTTAGCTAATCGTTTAAATCTAATTTTTAAATACTAATTCCTTTATCAATCTTAATAACCGATGGAGGTTTTCCCCTTTATTTCCCATTTATGCCCGGGATCTTTTTCCATTTTTTATTACGATTGGAATTTAAGTTACAGATTATCCAGTACTAACTTTAGCGCTGGATTACATTTTAATTTCTATATTCACGCCGGCCGGCAAGTTCAAACTCATTAAGGCGTCCACGGTTTTTGCGTCCGGATCAATAATATCTATCAGCCGTTTATGCGATCTCATTTCAAATTGGTCGCGAGCATCTTTATGGACAAAGGTAGAACGATTTACCGTGTACTTTTTCTTTTCGGTCGGCAGGGGCACAGGGCCGATGACTTTGGCCCCGAATCTCTGGCAGGTATCAATAATCTTTCTGGCGGAACTATCAATAATCTTATGATCGTACGCCTTGATCTTTATCCTGATCCTTTGATGTACTTTGTCATTTTCTGACTTTTCAATTTTGCTTGCCATTTTAAATTATCAATTATGCATGCTAGAGGACGGGCTTAACCCGTCCTCGGCAAATATAATATTTTATTTAATTATCTTGGTAACAACACCCGCCCCGACCGTATGGCCGCCTTCTCTAATGGCAAATTTCATCTTTTCTTCCATGGCCACGGGTTTGCCCAGTTTAACTTTCAAATTAACCGTATCGCCGGGCATAACCATTTCCGTGCCTTCGGGTAAATCAACCTCGCCGGTCACATCCGTGGTCCGGACATAAAATTGCGGCTTATAGCCCTTAAAAAATGGCTTATGTCGGCCGCCTTCCTCTTTGCTTAAGATGTAAACCTCGGCTTCAAATTCAATATGGGGAGTAATACTGCCCGGTTTGGCTAAAACCTGGCCCCTTTCCACTTCTTCTTTCTTAACACCTCTTAGTAAAATTCCGGCGTTATCACCGGCCCGACCTTCATCCAGGGTTTTATTAAACATCTCAATGCCGGTAACAATGGTTTTTTGGGTATCTCTTAAACCAACGAGTTCAACTTCATCATTTAATTTGACGATGCCCCTTTCAATCCTGCCGGTAACAACCGTGCCGCGGCCTTCAATAGAAAACACATCTTCAATCGGCATTAATAACGGCTTTGAAGTATCTCTGACCGGCTCGGGAATATAGCTGTCTAACGCCTCCATTAATTTCATAACTTGATCACTGGCTTCAACGTCGCCATTTAAGGCCTTTAAGGCCGAACCGCGGATAATCGGCGTATTAGCGCCGTCAAATTCATATTTATTTAATAAATCCTTAATTTCTTCCTCAACTAAATCAATTAATGACGGGTCGTCAACCTGATCAACCTTATTAATAAAAACCACCATTTTGGGTACGCCAACTTGTCTGGCCAAAAGAATATGCTCTCGGGTCTGAGGCATTGGGCCATCGGTCGCGGCCACCACCAAAATCGCCCCGTCCATTTGAGCGGCGCCGGTAATCATATTTTTAATGTAGTCGGCGTGTCCCGGACAATCAACGTGAGCATAATGCCGGTTGGCCGTTTCATACTCAACGTGAGCGGTCGCAATAGTAATCCCGCGGGCCTTTTCTTCTGGCGCCGCATCAATCTGGTCAATAGATTTATGCTGGGCCGTAAAGCCGCGGTCATTTAAAACCTTGAGAATCGCCGCGGTTAAGGTGGTCTTGCCGTGGTCAACGTGACCAATGGTACCGACATTAACGTGTGGTTTTGTTCTTTCAAATTGTGCTGCCATTTGTTGTATTTCCTTTGAGAGGCCCTCGGAGCTTATATCCGAGTTTTAGCCAGACCTCGTCACTTATTTAATTTAAAATTTTTTTAAGAGCCTTATTTATTGGCCCAAATTATTAGTATTCTAACTTATTTTAATAGTTTTTGCAAGTTTTTATTATTTGGTATTTAAAATAAACATTATCCCCAGCTATTCCACCGGCTCAAAATAATATTGGTCCTCTTCTTTTTCCTCTAAATTTAGAGGTTTTTTAAAATAATTATCGCCGTTTTCCTCTAATTTTTGGGAAAAATCATATTGATCAAGCGGTAAATGCCCGATTTCCGGCTCTAATTTGGATTCTTTCCAAATTTCAATATCTCGGTTAATTTTATCCAAAAACTCATCCTCTGTCAAGCCCGCTACGCCCGCCTTGCCTAAAACAAGCCGTTCATAGTCGGAAAGAGTCATAATGACATAATTCGGCTCGCCATTCTCGTCCAAAATAATGGCTTTATCCCCAGTTTTTTTGATTAAATTGATAATTTTTTGGAGGTTGGGCATAATTTAAAAACTATTATTAGTGAGGGCGCGAGGTTAAGAGTTCAAACTTAAGAATATAATTTTTTATAAATTTTGGCAAATATTTGACAAATTAAATAAATTCTTATGCAGTTAAGTCAAGTTTATAGATTCTGAACATAGAAAGACAAAACCTTCTTTATCTTAACTTAAAATCACCTATCCACTTCATAACTTACATTAAATTTGCTATAATTTAAGCATAATTTATAATTAAATTTATGATGAAGCAAAAGACCAGTGTTTCTAAGGCGACCAAATTATTAGTTGGTACCCTGCTTGTTATTTTTGTGGTCGGACTTTCGGCATTTATCGTGCTCAATCTTCGATCTTCTAAGTCTACACCAAATAAGTCTGCGCCAAAGCCAAACTGCCTTTCAGTTTATCAGCCCGTTTGCTGTAAAACCGCCACCTCGGACGGGGAAATAAAATCCACTATGAGCAACAGTTGCGTCTGCGAACAAATAAACAAGGGGGTGGTTCTCTATGCTGGCACCTGCCAAACCGCATATTTTGAGTTTTCTGATAATACAAACTTTTTTGTTTTCAAACTTGAAGATCCGGTTAAGATAAAAAAGGCCCGCGCCATGATAAGTGGCGAAATACCCAAGCTTCATGTTATGGGATATGTTGGCCAGTGGAAAGTTGACTATAATCCAATCTGGAGCTATCATCTTTTACCAGACAGTATTGATTTCTTTGAAAACGCCATTGAAGTCTGTGACGCCTCAATTTCATATTTAGAGAAATATCATACCGAATTTTGCGCCCAATTTCCTAAAAGCAAGTGTCATTGGTGTCCATGGAATTCAAATATTACTAGGGAAATTATTAGTGACAAATTAACTAACTAAAAATCAAAATAAAAGAGAGGGCGGATAATTGCTCTCTTTTTAATACATATAATATATTTACCTTCTCTCTTTTTCCCTAACTCCGCCTCGGGCCTCAACAATCTTCGCTTCTACATTCTTCGGCACTTCTGAATATTTTTCAAATTCCATGCTGGATGAGGCCCGGCCTTGGCTCATAGAGCGAAGATGAGTGGTATAGCCGAACATTTCTGACAATGGCACTTCCGCGGTAATAACTTTAAGGGCCGAGGCGCCCGTCCCCCTATCGGCCATATTATTTATCATAGCTCGGCGTGAATTTAAATCGCCAATCACATCACCCATAAATGGTTCGGGCGTCACCACTTCCACCTTCATCACCGGTTCTAAAATAACCGGGTCGGCTCTTTTAGCCGCCGCCTGAAAAGCCAGAGAACCGGCGATTTTAAAAGCCGCTTCCGAAGAATCAACTTCATGAAATGAGCCGTCATAAACCGTGGCTCTCACCCCAATTAACCGATAACCGGCAATCACGCCTCGGTCCATGGCTTCGTGCACGCCTTTTTCAATCGGCCTGATGTATTCTTTGGGAATGGTGCCGCCTTTAATTTCATCCACAAATTCAAAGTCCTTTTCTTTGAGCGGTTCAATCCTGATCCAGCAATGGCCGTATTGGCCGCGGCCGCCCGATTGCCTGATATATTTGCCTTCGGCTTCGGCTGATTTTCTAATGGTTTCGCGATAAGCCACTTGCGGCGCGCCGATATTGGCCTCAACCTTGAATTCTCTTTTCATGCGCTCAACAATAATATCCAAGTGCAATTCGCCCATGCCGGAAATAATGGTCTGCATGGTTTCTTCGTTGGTGCGCACTCGGAAAGTCGGGTCTTCTTCAGCCAACTTTGCCAAAGCCAAGCCCATTTTTTCCTGGTCGGCATTGGTTTTCGGCTCAACCGCGATATCAATAACCGGCTCGGGAAAAATGATTCTTTCCAATAAAACCGGAAAATTGACATCTGATAAAGTATCGCCGGTCGTAATATTTCTAATGCCCACAATGGCCGCGATTTCGCCCGCATACACCTCGTCAATGTCTTCGCGGGAATTAGCGTGCATGCGCAAAATCCGGCCAACTCTCTCTTTGTCGCCGGTTGAATTATTTAAAACATAAGAACCGGATTTTAAAACACCGCTATACACCCGGAAAAAAACTAATTTGCCGACAAAGGAATCGGTGGCCAACTTGAAAGCCAAGCCGGCCAAGGGCGCTTCATCGGAAATATTTATTTTAATTTCTTTGGTTGGGTCATCAACATTATGGCCAATGAGCGGCTCAACGTCCAATGGTGAGGGCAAGAATTCGGCCACCGCATCAAGTAAAAACTGAACGCCCTTATTTTTTAAAGCCGAACCGCATAAAATCGGCACAATCTTATTGTTGATGACCGCTTTTCTAAGCGCTTTCTTTAAGTCAACAATCGGGATTTCTTGGCCCGCCAAATATTTTTCCATTAGCGCTTCGTCATTTTCCACAATGGCCTCAATCAACGCGGCTCGGTATTCTTTGGCTCTGGCTAATTCAGCGGCGGAAATTTCCACCTCCTCCCATTTCGTGCCCAAGTCATCCAAATAAACGCAGGCTTTCATTTCAAATAAATCAATAATGCCTTTAAAGGTCTCGGCCGCGCCGATTGGCAGCTGAATGGGATGGGCATAGGGCGTTAAGCGGTTATAAATGGTTTTCAGATCATGGTAAAAATCCGCGCCCATCCGATCCATTTTATTAATGAAACCGATTTTTGGCACGTGGTATTTTTCCGACTGCCGCCAGACCGTTTCGGACTGCGGCTCCACGCCGGCCACGCCGTCAAAGACAATCACGCCGCCGTCAAGCACCCGGAGCGAGCGCTCAACTTCGGCCGTAAAATCCACATGCCCGGGAGTGTCAATTAAATTAATTTGAATATCGCCGCCGCCCAGCCAATCGGCATTCGGCCAAAAGCAAGTCGTGGCCGCCGAAGTAATAGTAATGCCCCTTTCCTGTTCCTGCTCCATCCAGTCCATGGTGGCTTCGCCCTCGTGGACTTCACCGATTTTGTGCTTTTTTCCGGTATAAAAAAGAATGCGCTCACTCACCGTGGTCTTGCCGGCGTCAATGTGGGCGATAATGCCGAAATTTCTGACTTTTTCCAATGGTTGTTTTCTGGGCATAATTATAGAAAATTTTTAATTTTTAATTTTTAAATAATTTTTAATAATTAAATTTTAAAATAGTTCCATTTCAAAATTCAAAATTGGATTTATTTATTTCAAAATTCAAAATTGTAAAATTCAAAATTTTTAATATTATCCTCTAAAGTGCGCAAAGGCCCGATTGGCTTCCGCCATCCGATAAATATCCTGCTTCTTTTTAATGGCCGCGCCTTCGCTGTTATAAGCGGCAATAAATTCTTCGGCTAATTTTTCCGCCATTTTTCTGCCTTTTCTGGCTTTAGCCGCGTTAATAATCCAGCGGCAGCCAAGAGTAAAACTTCTTGAGGGCCTGACTGATATTGGTACTTGATAATTAGCGCCGCCAACCCGCCGGCCGCGAATTTCCACCGAGGGAGAAACATTTTGGATGGCTTTTTCAAAAACATCCAAAGCGTCTTGCTTGGTTTTCTGGGAAATAATATCAAGACACTTATAAATTGACTGCCTGGCCACGGATTTTTTTCCACCCTTCATTATGTAATTGATAAATTTCGCCACATCTTCTCGGTTGAATTTAGTGTCTGCTTTAATTGTTCTTTTGGGGGCCGGTTTTCCTCTCATAATTTTTAGTTATAAAGTTAAAAGTTGAAAATTTATAAAGTTTAAAGCTCTAGGGTTAATTTTAGTTTAATCACTTTTATAGACATGGAATTTATTTGACGGCTTTCTTATCTTTCTTGGCGCCATACAAGCTTCGGCCGCGTTTTCGTCCCTCCACGCCGGCGCTGTCATAAACGCCCCTGACAATATGATAGCGGACGCCGGGCAAATCCTTGACCCGGCCGCCCCGCACCAAAACAATGGAGTGCTCCTGCAAATTATGGCCCACGCCCGGGATATAAGCCGTCACTTCCTGACCGTTTGACAGGCGAACGCGGGCAATCTTGCGCAAAGCCGAATTCGGTTTTTTGGGCGTCGTGGTCCTCACTTGCAAGCAAACGCCACGCTTAAGCGGGTTGCCCTTGTTTATTATTTTTTTTCGGCGATGCAAGCTGTCCAAAGTCAATTGCAAATCAGGGGTCTTGGATTTGACCTTTTTTGACTTACGATTTTTTCGCAACAGCTGATTAATAGTTGGCATAAAGTTTAGTTAAAAGTTAAAAGTGTAAAGTTAAAAGTTATAAAGTAAAAATTTTATTCTATAGGGTTAAATCTTTTAAAGAATCCGCCGAGGGCGGATAATTTGCTTCGCAAATTAAAAATTCCCATTTTGGATAAATTCAACAAAAGTATCTTAAATAATTTTCCCAAATAAGTCAAGGTGCGCTTGCCTATATCACTCACCCAGCCGATAATACCTTAATATTATAAAAATCTGCCCACTAATTGAAAAATCCAATTAAACAGGACGGCAAAGATGCCGATATTCAAAAAATTATCGGCGATGATTAAAATTATTAAAATCCAGGGGCCGTTAAGGGCTAATTTATACTTAAAATCATTATATTTATCGGGCAGAATCGCGAATAAAACCTGATGGCCGTCAAGGGGCGGAATGGGTATCAAATTAAATGCCATTAAAACCACATTGATTAAAACCAACATAAACAGAAAATTCACCAAGAGATTTTGCGGTCCCAAAGTCGGTCCCAAAAATTTTAATAATAAGCCAAAAACAATCAGGGAGATGAAATTGGCGAATGGCCCGGCCAGGGAAACCAGGGCCGAAGAAATTCTCGGATTTCTTAAATTATAAGGATTGACCGGCACGGGCTTGGCCCAGCCAAAACCAACGAAAAGCAGCATAATAAAACCCACCCAATCAAGATGAGCGATTGGATTTAAAGTTAAGCGCCCCATTGACTTGGCCGTATCATCGCCAAAATACAGAGCGGCCGCGGCATGGGAAAATTCATGAAGAGTCAAAGCAATGACGATGGCAATGACCCAAGCCACGAAAAACATGGGTTCGGCGTATAACCAAGTTATGGGCATAGAATTATATAATCTTTTAATGACAAATTAAATAATAACATAAATCAGATAACTTTGCCAATAAATCACTCTGACTGAAAAATCCAAATGACAAAGCTCAAATGACAAATCAATGACCAATATCAAATTTCAAATTTTTGGACATTTGGATTTTGATATTTATTTGACATTTGATATTTGGATTTTGATATTTTAGAAAAGCATTGACTTTTTAAAATACATATGCTAACCTATATTTAATGTTTGATTTCTAAAATTATTAATAATAAAGCTATGCCCCAATCATGTGAAATCTGCGGCCGAGGCACGACCAAGGCATTTAATGTAAGCCACTCCAAAGTCAAAACCAAAAAAACGCAAAAAATTAATTTACAAACCAGAAAAATTGACGGAAAAAGAATTAAGATTTGCACCGGTTGTTTAAAAACACGGACAAAAAAATCTTCATAAAAAACTGCCCGGAGGCAGTTTTTTTTATTATCTTTAAAATAATTAGAATTTCTACTACTGGGTGTGGGCTTCGTGAACGGTTTTATAATCATACAATTCCTGCTCAGAAAACCAAATCGGAATTTCCCTCGCCGCATCTTCTTTATCGCTTGAAGCATGAATTAAATTTTCCACGGCTTTCCCTTTTTCATCGGCGTATTTAAAACTAACATGGGCATAATCGCCCCTGATGGTCCCGGGCAAAGCCAATTTCGGCTCCGTGGGCCCCACCATCATTCTGACATTTTCAATGGACTCAACGCCTTCTATGACCATGGCCAAAACCGGCCCCGTCGCCACAAAATCCATTAAAAGATGGCGCACTTTCTCGCCTCTTCTGGCGGTAATATCTTCGCCATAGTGCTGGCCGGCTAAATTTGAATCGGCCCAAACCATTTTCAGGCCGACCATTTTTAAGCCCGCTTTTTCAAAACGGGAAATAATTTCTCCCATCAGTCCCCTCTTAACGGCGTCTGGTTTTAACAAGACCAACGTCCGTTCAATTAATTCTGACATAATCTAAGACGATTTATTGATTAATTCTTTAATTTTTTGGATAACTTCCACGGGCGTATGCTGGGCTTTAATGAAATAATCGGCCGCGCCCATCTGCAGTCCTTTGTCCTTGTCCGATTCTTGCCCTAAATTTGTTAAAAGCAAAATCGGAATTTCTTTTGTCTTAACATTATTTTTCAATTTTTGCAAAACCGTAAAGCCGTCTACTTCGGGCAAAATCACATCCAAAAGGATAATGTCCGGTTTTTCTTTTTCCGCGATTTCTATCGCCTCACTGCCTTTATCGGTGACCAAAACCGCATAGCCCTCTTCTTCAAACCGCATTTTATACATCTCAACAATCATCAAATCGTCTTCCACTAATAGCACTTTTGTTTTTTCGCCTGCCATAATTTAAATTTTATCTTTTAAAACTATCTCAATAAAAATTTTAACAAAATCGCGCGGAAAAAGCAAGGCATTTAAATTTGAAAATACCTATTTAACCATTTCAAACGCTTTCCCGTCACTCATAAATCTAACGTCTCCGTCCCGGTCGGCGCGAAAAATTTTAGCGCCGATTTTTTCCAAAATTCGCAACGTCCGAAAATGAGGATGGCCGAATTTATTATCCGCGCCGACCCCTATAATCGCGTAAAGCGGAGAAATCGCCTCTAAAAATTCCCGGCTATTGGCCGTATTGGAGCCATGGTGGCCGACCTTATAAATATCTGATTTCAAATTAAAACCCCTGTTCAGCAATGATTCTTCGTTTTCAAAATCGCCCGAGAGCATTACCGTGGTGCTCGCGTAAATCAATTGGGCGACGATGGAGGTATTGTTCAAATTTTCCACCCGCTGGCCCGAGAAACTTTTGTCCGGATATAAAATCTTGAAATCAACATCATTTTCCAAAAATAAATCGCGCGGACTGTCAATAATTTCCACGGGTATTTTTTTCTCTTTGATTTGTTCTAAAAAATTCAGATAATCGGACGCGGTATGAATGGCGCCGGTCATTAAAATTTTCTTGACGCCGTATCTTTTTAAGACCTCATTAAGGCCGGTTACGTGGTCGCTGTGCGGATGGGTTAAAACCATCAGTTCTATGTCGCGGTCGCCATAGGGCAAATATTCGCCTAATTTTTTTATAACTTTGTTGTCCGGTCCGCCATCAATTAACACGTCTTCGCCTTTGGGCAGGCGAATTAAAATCGCATCGCCCTGACCCACGTCCAAAAAATTAATCACTAATTTGCCGTTCAAATCAACGCTGGCGCCCTTGACATTGGCCAAACGATAATTTGACTGAAAAAAATACGCGCCGGCTAAGGCGATTATAATTAAAAAAAGAATCAAGACAAATTTAAATTTTTTCATTATTTAATTATAACATTATTCGCCCTTGATCTAAAAATCCACCAAAAAATCAGCCCATACAATCCGGCCACAATAAATCCATTAATATAAAAATTTTCCAGATAAGCAAAGGGAATTTTTAAAGACCATTCAACTATCCGGAGAATATAACCAACGCCCAGCCAGCTCACAAATCCCATAACTTGCCCGAGCCATAAAGAAAAAAGGGAGACCAGGGCATTGGCCAAGCCCCAAATAGTCAAAAACGGAATAAGGGGCAAGATCAGCGCGTTGGTAAAAACCGAGACCAAAGATAATTTATGAAAATAAAAAATAATCAGGGGCAGGGTCATAATTTGGGCGGAGATAGTGGTGATGGCCATGGCCTTGATTTGCCCGCGGTCGGAAATTTTTGCAAAATATTTTTCAAAAATCGGCGGCAGATAAATCAAGCCCAAAATCGCCATAAAAGAAAGCTGGAAGCCGATATCGGACAATAATAATTTGGGATTAATCAAAAGCATCAGCGAGGCGGCAAAAATAACGGCGTTTAGAGAATTATTCAGCCGCCCGATTTTTTGCGCGTATAAAACCACGATGCCCATAATGGCGGCGCGCAAAGCCGAGGCCTGATCGCCGATCATTAAAACAAAAATTAAAATGCCGGCCGAAGCCAGCCAGAACGCTTTTTGCCTGACAACGCCGAGGTTGATTAACACCTGCATAAATAAGAAAACAATAATCGTGATATTCATGCCCGAGATGGCAATGATGTGGCTGATGCCGCTGTTAGAAAATTTGTCTAATAATTCCCGGGGAATTCCGCCGCGATTTCCCAAAACCATGGCCTGCAAAATAGAGGCCTGCGGTTCGTTTATGGCTTTGGTTAAGCCGTCCAATAATTTATTTTTAAAGGTTAAAATCAAGGAGAATGTTTTTTTTGGTAAGGACGGGTCGCGATTGGCGGGGGCGACTTTAAGACGGGCGAATTGGCAGAGCGAATAAATATCATATCGGGCCAGATATTTTTCGTAATCAAAGTCCTGAAAATTTTCCGGCTTTTCCAATTGGCAATCAATCTCTAATTGGTCGCCATAATGATATTTGGGATATAGGCCGATGGTAATCAAAACCTTGCCTTTTATTTTTTGGCCATTAATCAGTTTTTCCGCCTTGATGGTTAATTTCTGATTGCTGATTCTTTCATCAATATTGGCAATAAGACCGGAGAATTTAAGCGGCTGGTTATTATAATGATAAATCTGGCCGGCATCGTTATAGTCCGGCAGTCCGATTTGCAAGCGCCAAATTCCAAAAAATAAAAAAACGCCCCATAAAATAATGGGCCGCCATTTTTTATTTTGCCAAAAAACAATAAGCAAGATTATTAAGAATAAAACCAGGCAAAAAATTATGAAATCGCCTATTCTAAAAAAATTACTTATGGCCACGCCGGCCACAAAACCCAATAAACAAATTAAAAATATCTTTGATTTGGAATCCGTAATCTCCTCCCAGCGCATTTTTACTTTTTTATTTTATATCTCAAATAATTTTCCACAAAATCATCAATTTCGCCATTGAGCACGCGGTCAATGTCCGGCGTTTCGTAATTGGTGCGGTGGTCTTTGACTAATTTATACGGCTGCATGACATAAGACCGCGCCTGATTGCCCCATTCGGCTTTCTGATAATCGCCTTTTATTTTTTTAATTTCTTCGCTTTCTTTTTCCTCGCTGATTTTAAGCAGTTTGGCTTTTAAAATTTTGAAGGCATTATTTTTATTCTGCAATTGCGACCGCTCATTCTGGCATTTGACGACAATGCCCGTGGGCAGATGAGTAATACGCACGGCCGAGTCCGTGGTGTTAACGCTTTGGCCGCCATGACCGCCCGCCCGCATGACTTCAATTTTTAAATCCGAATCTTTAAGTCCGATTCCTGCCGGCGCCGACAGGTCTTTATCTTCGGCCAATTCGGGAAGCACTTCCACTAAAACAAAGGAAGTATGCCTCATTTTTTCCGCGTCAAAGGGCGAAATGCGCACCAGGCGATGAACGCCATTTTCCGACCGAAGCCAACCGTAAGCGTAGCGGCCGATAATTTCTACCACCACACTTTTTACGCCGGCTTCACTGCCCGCGCTCTTATCAATAATTCTCGCCTCAAGGCCGTGTATTTCGCAAAATCTTAAATACATTCGCAGCAGTATCTCGGCCCAGTCCTGCGCGTCTACCCCGCCCGTGCCCGCGTGAATAGACAAAATGGCGTCATTTTTATCGCGCGGTCCGGAAAATAAAACTTGAAATTCTAATTTGGAAAACTTTTTTTCCGCTTTGGTAAATTTTTCATTAATTTCCCTAGCCAAATTTTCATCATTTTCGGCTGCCTCCGCCAATTCCGATAAATCATCAATTTCGTTTTTAAAAATCCGCCACTGGTCAAATTCCTTTTTCAAATCCTCATATTTTTTGCTTATCATTTTCGCCCGATTTGCCTCTTGCCAAAAATCCAGCCGGGCAATTTCTTGTTCCAATTTGCTTATTTCTTTTTGCGATTTATCCAAGTCAAAGCAACCTCCAGCTTCTAGAAATTTTATCTTGTAACTCTTTAATTTGTGAAATTATTTCTTTCATAAATTTATTTAAGCTGATTTAACAAATTTTCTACCCCTTGGCCGCCGCCCACGATGGCGTTTAGTCCGTTTAACATGGTGGGTAAAAAAATTAAAGCCAAAATTATCGGCGCAATAATTATCACAATCCAAAGCCAATTAAAAATCGTGGCCCATATCATCTGCCGTTTAATTTTTTTGATATCACTAAAAATCGCCTCACTGTACTTTAAATTTTCTTTGAGTAATAATTCCAAATCGTTTTTAATTATATGCTCGGTGGCTTTGGCGTATTGAATGCTTTCCTCTAATTTTGAGGATAAATTTTGGTCGGTCATAATTTTTATTTAAATTAATTCATTATAACACCATCCTACCTAACTTTACACATATTAACATATTTTCCCGCCAAGCGGCAAAATTCCGCCATTTCTTTATGGGTAAAACTTGCGCCCTTAAATTTTCCGCCCACCAAAACCGCTTGCGGATTAAAATTCTGTAAAAAATACTTCTTAGCGCCTCTAATTAATTTTGCCATCTTAGCAATATCAGATTTTTTATGCAACCCCTTGACTAAAGTGCTTCTAAATTCATAATCCAGACCGCTCTTCATAATCAGGCCGATACTTTTTTTAATCTCGCCGCCGTTTATTTTTACGCCGCAGAATTTTTCATATTTTTCCAATGGGCCCTTGATGTCCATGGCCGCATAATCAATCAACTTGCCGGCAATTAATTTTTTCAAAATATCCGGCTTTAAGCCATTGGTGTCTAATTTAATTGAATAACCAAATTTTTTTATTTTCTGCAAAAAAGAAATTAGGCCTGGCTGGAGCAGCGGCTCGCCGCCCGTCAGGCAAACGCCGTCTAAATATTTATGACGGCGCTTTAAAAAAGAAAACAAATCTGTTTCCGGCAACAAATTTGCTTTCTTGATTAAATCGGGCAAAACCAAATTTGGATTATAACAAAAAGGGCAGCGCATATCGCAACCAAGGGTGAATATTATCGCTGCCACTTTCTGGGGATAATCCAGTAGGGTTACCGGCTGTAATCCGCCTATTTTCATATTTCTACATTTTTCTACATTACTCGGTCGCGCAACCGCAGACCGCAAAGGACTTACGGTCTATAAATTCCGACTGTTTGCCCGGATTCCATTGGTCCACCGGGCGGAGATAACCGACGACTCGCGAATAAACCTCGCAGGGCTGTCGTTCTGATTTTGTTTGTTCGCCTTCCATGCTATTTAAATTAAAAATTAACAATTACGAATTTAAAGAGGTAATTTTTCCTCTTGTTCGCGGATATAGCCAATCTCCTCATCACAAATCGGGCAGAATCTATGCTCGCCGGCCAAATAGCCGTGCTTGGGACAAATGGAAAATGTCGGCGTCAAAGAATAATAAGGCAAATGGAAATTTTCAGCGATTTTTCTGACTAAATTTTTCGTGCTCTCGGCGTCCGGCATCCGCTCGCCCAAGAAACCATGGACAACCGTGCCACCCGTATATTTTGTCTGCAAAACATCCTGCTTTTCCAAAACCTCAAAAATATCCGTGGAAAAATTAACCGGCAAATGAGTTGAATTGGTGTAATATGGCGCGGCGCCGCTTTCTTGATAGGCCTCCTCATTGGCCACGATTATATCCGGATATAATTCCTTGTCTTTTTTGGCAAAACGATAAGTGGCGCCTTCAGCCGGCGTGGCCTCTAAATTATATAATTGATTGTCGCCCTCCTGGTATTTTCCCAGCCGCTGAAGCATAAAATCCATCACTTCCAGAGCAAATTCCTGTCCCTCTTTGGTGGAAAGCGGCCGCTTCATAAAATTTATCAGCGACTCATTCATACCGTTTATGCCAATGGTATTAAAATGATTTCGCCAATACTCGCCAAATCTCTCCTTAATATCTTTTAAATAATATTTACTGTATGGATAAAGCCCCTGCTCGGTAAAACTTTCTAATATTTCCCGCTTTAACTGCAAACTTTGCTTGGCCAAATCCATGGTCTGGCCCAAACGGTTAAAATATTCGTCTCGGGTTTTTGATAAATAGCCGAGACGCGACAAATTAATAGTGACTACGCCGATAGAACCAGTCAAAGGATTGGCCGCAAAAAGACCGCCGCCGCGCTTTCTAAGTTCGCGATTATCCAGCCGAAGCCGGCAACAATTATGAGTAATCACCCCCAAAGAATGGACAAAAAGATGATTTGTTTCCAGCTCCACATCAAAAAATGCGCGCGCCTTCGTGAAAATTTTCTGAATCACTTTTTTCACTCTGACAATGTAATAATCGCTGTTTTTAATACTTAAACTGAATTTTGTTTGGGCCTGATATTTGTCCAAGGCGTCGAATCCGACCATTCTTGATTTATTCAAACCGGGGACCAAATAAGTGGATTTGGCCAAAAATCCGGGCACTCTTTCGGCGATCACGGGATTACTTAAAATTCCTTTTTTATTTATTTTTGCTTTTTGGTGCTGAATGTAAACAACTTGACTTTTCTTTCTTTCCCGATAGGTGACGGGCCGACCGATTAACGAATAAAGAATCACCAAATCACGGGCTAACTCTTTATCATTAATATGAATTTCTTTTCTCTTTTCATGTCCGTCACCTCGAAAATGATAATCCAAAAAACTCTCAATCACCGCGATTGGCGAGTTGAAAATAATATCGGGCAGATGGCCGTATTTTTTAAAGCCGGCGTC